>NZ_MJGC01000088.1 GCF_001746915.1 Desertifilum tharense IPPAS B-1220 | reverse complement strand
TCCATTTAGCGAACCTAGTTTGCTGGCCCGGTTTGAGCTGATCGAGTTTCTCATCTTCTTATTCCTGACAATGAAACACAGTTTAAACAAGATTTAATGTGGATGACTCAGCAGGGAACTGAAAAAGACTTTATTTTAATTTTAAAGCTACAAAAAAATTGTCCCTATCCTATTTCTGATAAATTGTCATATTTTTTCAAGAAAGCTTTAGAAAAATGCAAGCCATCTTTATCCTCTTTCAAGCAAATACAAGAATATCATAATGACTTACTTAAAGAATACCGAATTTACCAAGATGAAAAAATTAGCCAAGAACTGCAATCAAAAATAGAAAAATTTGTCCACCAAATAGAAACAGCCGGATTATATTTGTATGAAGAGAATGAACGCTTTGCTGCTCAAAGTTTATTAAACTACTGGATTACCCGACTTTATCGCATGGGTTATGATGAATTAGATATAACCCTAGCCGAGTATGATTTGTCTCTAGCTCCAGAATTGAAAGAACAGGACTATCCTTATGTTGGTTTAAAACCATTTACAGAAAAAGATAATCAGCGTTTTTATGGTCGTGAAACCTTAATTAATAAATCAATTACTCGCCTTAAAAAAAGCTCTTTTGTAGCGATTACTGGTTCTCCAAAAATTGGTAAGTCATCATTAGTATTTTCTGGAATTTTACCAAAATTAAAAGCTGGAGCAATAGAAGGAAGTGAAAATTGGTATTATTATCCAAATATAACACCTGGAGATAAACCGTTAGAGCATCTAGCACAAATCATTAAACCTGATGCTAATGAAGACTGGATACAGCAACAGGTGGCAGAATTCAAAACTAATCCTCAACATTTTTGTCACTTAATCAGTAATGCTTATTCCGATCGACCCGTTGTAGTAGTAATCGATCGATTCGAGGAATTATTCACTTTATGTTTTGATCGAGAAGAAAGACAAGCGTTTTTTGATAATTTAGTGAACTTTATTGAAGCATCAAATACTCAACATTTTCTCGTTTTTACTATCTGCTCTGATATCATTTGGAAAGTTGACCAAATCCGAAATGAAAAATTTCAAGAGTTCCTGAGAAAATCTCAAGTCAAAGTAGATTTTCTTAAATATAGTGAATTAAAAGAAGTGATTGAAAAACCTGCTGAATCCATTGGCTTAAAGTTTGACAGAGGATTAATAAATGCGCTGGTTAAAGATTTTTTTGGCGAACCAGATGCTCTACCATTATTACAATTTACTCTGTTAAAACTATGGGAGAGTCGAGAACGCGATCGCATTACTTGGGATAGCTATAAACAACTAGGAATTGGTGGAGGACGTTTAGCATTATCCAATAGTGCTAAGAAATTTTATGATAGTTTATCCGATATTGAGCAAAAAACTTGTCGGCTGATTTTACTAAGATTAGTCCGCCCTACCCAAAGATTCAAACCAATGAATCATCAAGTAAAACGTCAGGAAATTGATCGACTCACCACGCCGGAAATTTCAATCTCTAATATTGAGAAAGTTCTTACTCAATTAGTTAATGAAAATTTAGTGTGTAAAATTCCCGGTAAAGTGGAAGATGGCGATCGTTTTGAAATTGCTCACGAATCCTTAATTCGTCATTGGGGCGATTTGCGAGAGTGGATGAACCAGGATAGGGAAACTTTGTTACAAAGATTAAGGTTAACCGATAGATCTGAAGAATGGCAGGAAAATGGGAAAGATAAAAGCCTCTTACTTAAAGGCTATTTACTTGAGGCGTATAAAAATTTAAAAGATTTAAATACCCTAGAGCAAGAGTTTATTAACTGTAGTATTCAAGAGCAACTTCAAAATTAAGTGATTCCCGTTTCGGTTAACATAGTGTTATTGTTTCACTTGCGATAGATTTTAATACCGCACACACCGACGGATGGGTAATGTAGAGAGATCGCACTCTTTTCCTCTCTAAATTCAAATCACTAGCAATCTGCTGCCTCATCCCCGATCGCGCTAAAATATCTGCAAACCCCTATCTAAAACTATTCCTATCATGCTCAGTGCTACTGTCACCGACACCGGACAAATTACCCTACCTCAAGAAATTCGCGATCGCCTAAAACTGGTTAGCGGTAGTAAAATCAGTTTCATTATTGATGAAGATGGGCAAGTTAAACTCTTTCCTTTGAATATTCCTGTCGAAGAACTATCAGGAATTCTACACCGACCAGGTATGAAAAAAGTCACTCTTGAAGAAATGGATATAGCTATCTCCGAGGGAGCTAATGATTGCACTTGATACCAATATCCTGATTCGCTACCTCACCCAAGATGATGAAAAACAGTGGCAGCAAGCCGTTACTCTCATTCAAGAAAATCAGCCCTGTTTTATTGCCAATATCGTTGTTTGCGAAGTAGTTTGGGTTCTCAGAGGAGGAAACTATGGGTTGAGTAAAGATGAAATTATCCATACCCTAGAGGTGATGTTACACAGTGCAGCCTTTGAATTTGAAAACCGTTCTACTGTTGACCAAGCTCTACAACGTTATAAACAAGGTATAGCCGATTTTTCTGATTATTTAATTGGAACTACTGCCCGCCAAGCAGGCTGTACAGAAACTATCAGTTTTGATAGTAAACTCAAGCTAGAAAAAGGGTTCCGTTGCCTAGATTAGCGATCGCACTTCCCGCCTTTCTGTCTGCTCAAACTCGGTGTCTGGTGCGACCAACTCAGACTTCAATGCGCTGGCGAATATACTTTAAAGGTACCTCATCTCTCCCCGTAAACATCACCCTATCTCCACTACTGAACAGCTATGCAAATTACCCTGAGTACCCAACAAAGCAAAATTCTCGAACTCCTCTCTCAACAAGGTGGCTATGCTTCCCTAGAAGATGCTATCAACACTGCTTTAGTCCTTCTCGCCGATGAGGTTACTCAACAACACCCAGATACCAATCCTGACTATCGAGCCTGGGTTGAACAAACTCGCCTCAAAATTGATGAAGGGTTGCACGCCGCAGAACAAGGTGATTTCTTAGATGCAAACGACGTACTTTCTCAACTTCGCCAGAGGTTAGCTTACTAGAAAAAGAGCCAGTCCCATGAGCAACATAGTAATAAAGAATAGGGCAGAATAGCTTTGGTTGGGGGAAAGTCCTTGAGGGGTGGGTTGAGTTAAGCTAGACTCCTTTGGGAGAAACCATTCCTCTTTTTTCACTTCGCTGGATAAGCCGCGCCAAACGCCGGAGTTTTCTAAAACTGATTTTTGCTTAATTCCGGTGACGATGACTAGGGGACGGTTATCGCCTTCTGGGAGTTTATATCGTTGCAGGTCTCTGCGAAGACTTTTTCTTTGTTCTTCGGTATTAGGGGCGATTTTGCGATCTTTGCTAGGAGAACTGTTTTGTAAATGAATAGAAATTGTGGTACTCCGGAGTTGCTGAAAGTTAACATCAAATCCAATTGGGTTTTGGTCGTTTAATGTGACTGGAATGGGGAAGTTTTCTTGTAATAAAGAAATGGCGATCGCTCTCAGCTTTTCCTCAGTTTCTATGGTGTTTTCTCCCACCCACAGAATGGATGTGCGGATTTTGCGATCGCAGAAATCAAGACTCCCCGAATCTAACCCGGTTACAAATAGGATTAACTGGTAATTGTAGCGACCTAAAACAATAGAAAAGGCTTCGCTTTGAATTAAATCGGTGATTTTATACGCACTCAGAATTGACGGCTTTTGAGGAACCCAACAATAACCGCTATCCTGGGAAAATCCGCGACTTCTGACATAGATATCCATCTTTATTTTACCTCAATTTTAACCAATTTTCTCCTTGTAAAATGGCAAAACCGCCATTTGATTTACAGTCTTTGGCAAATTCTCGAATTGCGTCCTTGAGGTGATTATCTAATCCGAAAATCTCTCTTAAAAAATCAAAATACTTCCAACGTTTTCCTTCTAAATGCAACTTGAGAACAAAGCGCAGTAAATAACGTAACGGCTGTTCGCTATCTTTTGGACTATATTCCGCATCGTGGCTGACTTTGCGGAAGATAAATAGCGGCTTGTTGTTACTACTCTCAATGCGGGAAAACACAACCGTTCCCACCGTTTGCACAGGCGCTACCACAACTGCAACTTTAGGTAACAGCGCCTCAGAATTGAGCAAATCAATCAGCTTACTGTATCCTTCCTTAATCCGTTTGAGGAGTTCCTGTGCCGATTCTTCCGTTTGTAAATACTTTTCGCATTTCACAGGTGCTAGAATGACCAGGCGCGGCGAATCCAAATCTTGATAGACGCGTTGAAACAGGTTCGTAATCTGTTGCGGACGATTAATTTCATCGTGCCATTGACCGTTCTTTTCCATTAAAGCCGGAGTATTAATTGTAATAATCGCTGTCACCGACTCTTTTAAGAACTTTTCCACTTGTTCCTTATCTTCGCGGGGACGTTTTGCGCCGTGCCATTCTCCGGGATAATCTTGGAAGTAGAGTTGTAAAGAAGGTTTTGCGCCTTTTTTACCTAAATCAAAGATAAAAGACTTTTCCTCATCGGTGCTTTCCGTCCATCCCTTCATTTCAAAGCTGTTGGGAAGCGTCTTTAATTCGGCTAACCGTTCTTGTAACAGCGCAGAACTCTCTAAATCTGGGGTGAGTTGCAAATTGGTTTTGCCAATGGTAGCTTCAAATTGCTCGTACATTGCCGTCAGAAGGCTGGTTTTACCCACCCCGCTAGGGCCGAGCATGGTAATTTTAAGGATAGACATCGGAAATTAAGGAAGAAATTGTAAGAAATGGGGTTGATTGGCCAGAGTAACCCTCTGTACTGAGTCTAACCATTCTCGGCGGATGCGATCGCGATCGCCTAATTGCCTAAACTCATCTTTCCACACCTGGTCGCGCACCTCTTCAAGAAAAATCCGCCACTCAGTTTTAGCCCCTTCCGCCCGCAGCACCCGATCGACAAATTCCTCTACAATGGCAAAAGCGGCTTGACTGGGTTCGCATAGCAAATCTTCTAAGGCCGTTTCGCAGCCATAAACCGCTTCAGCATGGAGAGTGGCGAGGTTGACTCGTACTTCCTTCGCCGAGGGAGACTTAGACAACTGGAGGGGAGTCGCATCAGGTGTGAGTCCATCAAGATGCTTGCGGATGCGATGCTGGATAAGTCCTCGATAGGAAATTTCAAACTCTGCGAGGATTTGAAAACCCAGTTTTAGCTTACTCAGGCGCGAGGGGAGGCGTTGCGCCAAGTCGCAGAGAAACTGATAATCTGTAGCGGGGGAGAGTTCTCCTAAACGACCTTGTGCGATGAATACTTCAGCTACTTGAGATTTTACCCGCAACAGCGATCGCTTTAACCCCTCATCCAAAGATAAAAAGTGTTGCGACAGATAGGCGCGAACCTCATTCAGGTAGGGATAATAAGCATTAGCATAACCCCCGGCTGCATCTCGTCGGGTTTCAATTGCTTCTAGGGTGGGTAAACCTGTCTCCTGGCGACAGCGTTCTAAGGCTTGTTCGACTTGTTGCTTAAAGTCGATATCTTCTGAGTTTCGCTGTTCCTTGAGTTCCCGCAGCAGTTGTTCTAAGCCTCTGGTTATCTCATTCCACAGTTGTGCGAACAGGGTTTCAAATAGGGGAAACCAGTTTTCCCGTGGGGTAGCGTCTCCAAACACTATCCTCGCTTTCTCTAATTCTGCACTCACTCCCTGTTGCAGTTGCTGCACTCTTTCCTGGCAAGCCGTAGCATAGGATTGGTCTAGACTGGCAATCTGGTCTGCGAGATAATCTAAGATACGGTCTAAAACTTGATTGGCTTCAGTAGCTTCAGCACAGTTAGCAACCAGACACTCGACCACGTTCAAATGCTTCTCGGTTAGCGTCTCGGCTAAATCTTGGCAATTCCTACTATTATCGCCATTACTCGAACCCGCTAGCGTCCGGTTGAGAATCATAAACGACCAGCGTTCTAACGGCAATTCCGTTAAAGCATTGCGGGCGGTATCATAGAGACGAACATCAACATCGGCCCAGTAGTCGCCTAAAGATTTTGGCATTCGGACGAATAAAACTGCATCAATATCCTGTCCGAGGGTTTGAATCAATCGTTCTTCATCACCTATCCCAGTATCGCCTAATCCCGGCATATCCACTAAGGCCACTTGTCCAACTTCCGTATTGGGAAACGTACAGACAATTTTCACTTCCCGAACCGCCAGGTAATTGAAGTAAATGCGATCGCCTTTTGGGTTATCCTGGGCGACATACTCGCGAATCTCTTCTTTGGGGATGCGACGGGGAGAACTTTCGCGCAACCAATGGCGATACTTCTCTAAATGGGTATGGTAGCGGCGCAAGTGTTCGTATTTCGCACCCGCCTCTGCACCCTGTACCTGTTTATCTGGTAAAGTCTGGTTGGCAAATTCCGCTAAACTCAGGGGTGCTATCCCTAACTCTAACTGCTGATAGTAGGGATGAATCACCTCAGTTAAAAAAGACCGTTCGCTGTGAAACCAGACTTCCCCATAGGTATCCAAATTGGGGCTATGGTGAATTGTACTGCGAACTCCGGTGCAGTGTTGGCGATCGCCATCAGGAATTTCCGCCGCCGTTAACCCGGTTAAACTCTGCAATAGGCGACTTTTCCCTTGCCTTGCGCGTCCCACTACCCCTAAATTGAGAGTATCGCGAGAAAACCTCACCCTCAGTTTCGCCAACGCTTCCAACTCGCGATTAATCTGCAAAACCGGGGAAGTCAAATCCAATTCCGGCAATATCATACCCTGACTCGACCCCAACCCGGTGCGCTGATGGTCTAACTCACCGATAGCCGCCGCCAGTTGCTTTAAATTTTCCTCAACCGCGCCAATTTTGTCAGCTAAAGGACGACGCTGTTGGATAATCTTTGCAATTGTATTAATTCTATTCATGGGTCTGCGATTACCTGTGAAATTCTTAAACCATTAGGGCATACTGACAGCAGAGGAACACTCATTCACTTAACTTTTGCGATTGTGTCAGACTATGCCAGTTGATTTCACTGTAGCTATCTGCACTTATAATGGCGCAAGTCGCCTTCCTGAAGTGCTGGAACGCTTGCGCCAGCAAGTTTACCCTCCATCTCTGCGTTGGGAAGTGCTAGTTATTGATAATAACAGCACCGACAACACCGCCGAGATTGTCAAAACCTTTCAAACTCGCTTTCCCCCAACTGTTCCCCTCATCTATGCAGTGGAATGCAAACAAGGTCTAGCCTATGGTAGACAGAAGGCAATGGAATTAGCCAATGGGAAATATGTGGGTTTTCTCGATGATGATAACCTTGCAACTCCCCAGTGGGTGGCGGAAGCCTTTGGGTTTGGGGAAGCCAACCCGAAAGTCGGCGCGTATGGAAGTCGCATCTTTGGCGAATTTGAGGTAACACCCCCTCCTAATTTTGACAAATTAGCCCCATTTTTGGCACTCACCGACCGAGGGGGAGAAGCGCGAATTTACGAACCGCACCACAAAATTTTACCCCCAGGTGCCGGTTTAGTCATTCGTCGCCAAGCTTGGTTAGACCATGTTCCCACAGAAATTCAGCTTTCCGGTCGGGTTGGCAATTCGATGGTTTGCGGCGAAGATTTAGAAGCAGTTCTCTATATTCAGCAAGCGGGTTGGGAAGTGTGGTACAACCCCAAGATGTGCATTTACCATCAAATTCCCCACTGGCGTTTAGAAAGGGAATATCTATTGCGCCTATTCCGGGGAATTGGTTTAAGCCGCTATCGTACCCGGATGTTAAGTGTCAAAACCTGGCAAAGACCTGCCGCTACGGTTGCGTATATGATTAATGATCTGCGGAAGGTGGTTTCGCATCTGGTTAAACATAAAACCGCTATTCGCGATAACCTTGTCGCCGCCTGCGAGTTGGAACTGTATGTCGCGAGTTTACAAAGTCCGTTTTATCTCAAAGCCTTGCAAAAGTCTAAGCAAGCGGAAAAAAGCAGTAGCTTAGATATGGGTCTACATCACAGTTAGCACGTATTCGCCTTGATTCGCGGCTTGGTTGGTGGCGATGTCTAAGACCACACCGTCAGATATGGCGTAGATATCTACGGTTTCTGGGAGTTTGCCTATCTTATTAAAGCAGAGGATTTGATAAAGGCGATCGCCCTTTTTCACTTCTGTCCCCAAGCCAACTCTGTGTTGAATCATGCCGCCTCTGGGTGCATAATACCGTTGAAGCCGATTTTTAGGGACTAAATGTATCGGCTGTTGTTGTATGGGGGTTTCTAACTTCAGCATCCCTTTAGCTGCTAGGTAGTTTTGAATTCCGCGAACTCCCTTAGCCACAGATTCAGGTTGCATCTGCATCCCGCCGCCGCATTCTAATGTCCAAGACTCTACATCAAATTGGACGGGTTTCCCCAGGTTTGCCAGTTCTGTTTCTAAAGCTAGCCAAGGTTTGAGAAAGGCTTCATCAAACGCATCGCCATCATACTCGTTCATTAATAACCCATAATCGAGTAAAAAGGCTTTGGCACTCTCTTCCCGACTGCTAAAGCAATATAAGTAGTCAATCGCTTGGTTGCTGGAACTATGGATATCAATCAGGTAGTTGGCATCCAAGCATAAGGATTGCAATTGATAGCGGTAATAATCATTATAGGGGACAAAGGGGGAGGATTGAATCGCCTCTAGTTGCTGGGCAAAACTGGCTAAAATTCGCTGGCGATAATTCTGCTGAATCTTCGATACGTCTAAGTCTTGCTGGGATTTCGCAAACTCGGTTAAATCTTCGCATTCCTTTTCGTGATCCCAAAAGATGCGATTCCAATCTTTACCATCCGAGGGATTAAATCTTCCGGTAGAAAAGTAGTGAGTGCGCTGATTGGTGCTAGTGGGATTGCAAACGGGAACTAGCCAAATTTCGCCGAGAAGCTGACTTTCATCTAAGTGGGATAAGAATTCAATCAACTGCTGAATAATCGCATTCCCGACAATTTCCGCGCCATGAAGATTGGCTTGTAAATATGCCTTTTTGCTTGCCGATAATCCCTGAAACTTATAAACTTGAATAAAAGTGCGATCGCCTGAAGCCATTTCCCGTACAGCAATCGTCTCAATTGTTGGAATCATACCGCTGTTTTAGATCGAACTCACCTTATTCTGGACGAACTTTGCTTTGTCGTTCAAAGCCTTGCACCACCAACGGCACGGTTAGATCGGCAATGGAGGTATGATGATCTAAGGCAATCTGCTTTAAAGGCTTCAAAGAAGAAACCACCAGCCGCGAAAAGAAGCGTTCAAAGTGGGTATCTAAATCAACCTGTTGTTGAATCGTCGGATCGTTTTCAATCCATGCTTGCACTTGTTCCGGCGTCACCGCCTCAATCGTAATCTTATCCTGTTGCGCGATCGCCTTTAGCACCCTAAGCGCATAAATCGCGATGCGAGTCGAAAACTTCTCCGCAGAAGTCAGCAACGCCTTATCCACCTCGGCGGCTTCTTCCCAGGTGAGGAACTGTAAATTAGGGGGTTGGGGTTCTACCATTGGGGATGACTCAAAATCACCTTTTTAGCCTAGCGCCTCAACTGAGGGAATTTTTGGGTTGAATCAAATAACCGCAGCGATGTTCTCCCCCAACGATCCAAGTGGTGCGTTCCACCTTACAATCGGGTAAAAGCGACGCAAACATTTCCAACTCATGACCGCAAACACTAGGGAAAGACTCCGCCACATCCGAGATTGCACAATTATTCTCTGTCATCATAAAGCGATCGCAACCGTCATCATTCTCATCTAGCGGATACCACTGCGCCATATACCCTTCTGCCCTCCGCAATTCTACCAGCTTGGCCACCCGTTCTTGCAGGGTTCCCGAAGCAAGGCGATCGCGATATTCCTGCGCCTTTCTTTGCCATTGCTTGCGTAAAATAGAACTAACTTGTTCGCTGCCCACCGTCTCCTGTAGAGTATCCAAAAGCGATACCGCAAACTGCGCGTGATTATCAGGAAATTGATGGCGTCCCTTGCGACTCAGGTGGTATACGTGTTTGGGGCGTCCCATCAAGGGTTCCGTCCCTCCGTGTCCTCCCTGAATTGCCTGGTACTCAATTAACTCCTCTTCCTCCAAATCTTTTAAGTGTCGCCGAATCGCTTGAGGACTAATCCTCAAAACCTCGGCGAGTTCTTGAGCCGTTGCTTGACCTTGCTGCAACAAATGTTGGAGAATGTCCTGTTTGGTGGAAGGATGTTGGGTGGTTGCCATCGTCTTATAAGAGCTTCAGCGTGGTTCGACGGACAGAATAGCAAGTCGTTTGACTTTGACAACAAAAATGTTGTTAAACTACCCTAAAATAGAATTAAGCAACACATAGGTTGTTTAATTCATTATACGAAGTAATCTCATCGTTCAATAGGCCGGCCCAATGAATCAATCGAATGGCACGAAACAAGCATCGGACAAAAGCCTCGAAGCCATGCGGAAATTTTCCGAAACTTACGCCAAGCGTACCGGAACCTACTTCTGTGCGGACTTAAGCATCACTGCGGTTGTAATTGAAGGACTCGCCAAACACAAAGACGAACTCGGCGCGCCCTTATGTCCCTGTCGCCATTATGACGACAAAGCCGCCGAAGTCGAAGCCGCCTTCTGGAATTGTCCCTGCGTCCCCATGCGAGAACGCAAAGAGTGCCACTGTATGCTCTTCCTCACCCCAGAAAACGACTTTGCGGGGAAGAGTCAAGCCATTACGGTTGAAGAAATTCGGGCAACCACCAACCAATATTAATTCTGTCTAACCCTCACGCCTCCTTGCAGCTTACCCAAACACCACCATGACAGCCAGCGTCAAAACCCTCGTCAACCAACCCTACAAATACGGTTTCATCACCGACATCGAAGCCGACACCCTACCGCGCGGCTTAAACGAAGACATCATTCGCCTAATTTCCGCCAAAAAAGAAGAACCCGAATTCATGCTAGAGTTTCGGCTCAAAGCCTACCAAAGATGGCTAGAGATGACCGAACCCACCTGGCCCCACGTTAGCTATCCGCCGATTAATTATCAAGACATCATTTACTATTCCGCGCCTAAGAAAAAAGAGAAAAAAAGCAGCTTAGAAGAAGTTGACCCCGTTTTACTCGAAACCTTTGAAAAACTAGGCATTCCCCTTTCCGAACAAAAACGCCTCGCCAACGTCGCCGTAGACGCCATCTTCGATAGCGTTTCCGTCGCCACCACCTTTAGAGAAAAACTCGCTAAAGACGGCGTTATCTTCTGTTCCATCTCCGAAGCCCTCAAAGAGCATCCCGAACTCGTCCAAAAATACCTGGGTAGCGTCGTTCCCATCGGCGACAACTACTACGCCGCCCTCAACTCCGCCGTATTTAGCGATGGTTCCTTCGTCTACATTCCCAAAAACACGAAATGTCCGATGGAACTGTCCACCTACTTCCGCATCAACAGCGGCGATACCGGGCAATTTGAGCGCACCTTAATTATTGCCGAAGAAGGCAGTTCCGTCTCCTACCTGGAAGGCTGCACCGCCCCCATGTACGACACCAACCAACTGCACGCCGCCGTCGTCGAACTCGTCGCCCTCGACAACGCCGATATCAAATATTCCACCGTGCAAAACTGGTACGCCGGAGACGAAAACGGCAAAGGTGGTATCTACAACTTCGTCACCAAGCGCGGCTTGTGCAAAGGGGTAAACTCAAAAATCTCTTGGACGCAAGTTGAAACGGGTTCCGCCATCACCTGGAAATATCCCAGTTGCGTCTTAGTCGGCGATAACTCCGTGGGGGAATTCTACTCCGTCGCCCTCACCAACAACAAGCAACAAGCCGACACTGGAACCAAAATGGTACACATTGGCAAAAATACCCGCAGCACGATTATCTCCAAAGGGATTTCGGCCGGCAACTCTGCCAACAGCTATCGCGGCTTAGTGAAAATTAGCCCCAATGCAACGGGGGCGCGTAACTACTCGCAATGCGACTCCATGTTAATTGGCGATAACGCCCAAGCCAATACTTTTCCCTACATTCAGGTGCAAAACAATACCGGGAAAGTGGAACACGAAGCCTCTACCTCCAAAATTGGGGAAGACCAACTGTTTTACTTTGCTCAACGGGGCATTTCGGCTGAAGATGCAATTTCAATGATGATTAGCGGTTTCTGCAAAGATGTATTCAATCAACTACCGATGGAATTTGCCGTAGAAGCCGACCGCTTACTCAGCTTAAAGCTAGAAGGTTCTGTAGGTTAAATGCTTGTCAGGCGCTCAAGGCTCGCCACTAGGGAAATTATGATCCAAGATAATAGCGAAACGATTCTCTCTGTCCGCAATTTAACAGCAAATGTCGATAATACTCAGATTCTCAAGGGGCTGAACCTGGAGATTAAAGCCGGGGAAGTTCATGCAATTATGGGACCGAATGGTTCCGGGAAGAGTACCTTTTCTAAGGTTCTCGCCGGACATCCCGCCTACGAGGTGACGGGCGGCGAGGTGATGTTCCAAGGCGGAAATCTCCTGGAACTCGAACCGGATGAACGAGCGAGAAAGGGCGTGTTTTTAGCCTTTCAATATCCCCTGGAAATTCCCGGCGTCACTAATTTAGACTTTCTGCGGGTGGCTTACAACGCCCATCGCAAGCAGAACGGTTTGGAAGAGTTAGACGCTTTTGACTTTCAAGATTTAATAGAAGAAAAGCTGGAAGTCGTGAAGATGAATCCGGCTTTCTTAACCCGCAGCGTTAATGAAGGCTTCTCTGGCGGCGAGAAAAAGCGCAATGAAATCTTACAGATGGCGCTATTACAACCGTCTTTAGCCATTCTGGATGAAACGGACTCCGGGTTAGATATTGACGCGCTGAAAATTGTCGCCGATGGGGTGAACCAACTCACCACTCCCGATAATGCCGTGTTGCTGATTACCCACTACCAGCGCTTGCTCAACTACATTGTGCCGGATTACGTTCACGTTATGGCAAACGGGCGGATTTTGATGACGGGGGGTAAGGAATTAGCCCTGGAACTAGAGTCTCGCGGCTATGACTGGATACTCGAAGAAAATGCAACAGTAGGGGCGGTGTCATGAGTATTCAAGTATCGGCAAATGTCGAGATAAATAACGCGCTGTTAACGGCGAATTCTGACTTTTTTACCCCTATTCTGGATCAGGTTGCGCCCTTAGCGGCAAGTTTAGCCTGGGTAGAAGCCCTCCGCCAACAGGCGCTGACGGTGACTTCGGAGTTTGCTTTACCCACCCGTCGGGATGAGGAATGGCGGTTTACCAACTTGTCTCCCCTGGCGGAAACTCAGTTTGGCGTGCTAGCAGCCGATGCGGTGGAAACGCAAACCTTTATCGCCGATGGGGATAGGGTAGCACCGTTTGCGTTTCCCGAAATGACTCAGACGCGCCTGGTGTTTGTCGATGGCGTGTATGCCCCCAATTTATCGAACCTGGAAGGGCTA
Source organism: Desertifilum tharense IPPAS B-1220 (assembly GCF_001746915.1). Taxonomy (NCBI): domain Bacteria; kingdom Bacillati; phylum Cyanobacteriota; class Cyanophyceae; order Desertifilales; family Desertifilaceae; genus Desertifilum; species Desertifilum tharense. Next base: position 165,452 of record NZ_MJGC01000088.1, on the reverse strand, counting down.
CCGACGGGAATTTATGTGGGAAATTTACCGGAATCCCCAGACGCAGTGCAAGCTTATTTAGGCAAACTCCCCGGTTTAGCGGAGGTGTTTACTGCCCTGAATACGGCTAGCCTAACGGATGCGGCGGTGGTGGTGGTGCCGAAAAATCAGGCGGTAGAAGCCCCCATTCACCTGTTGTTTATTGCAACTGATAGCAGCCAACCTGTCATTCATCAGCCGCGCTGCTTGGTGGTGGCAGAGTCGGGTAGCAGCCTCACCTTAGTCGAGCATTATGTTGCCGCTGCGGTGGCAAATATCCCCAGTTGCCTGGATGCGCGCACCAAGTTTCCTTACTTTACCAATACGGTAACGGAAATTGCGATCGCCCCCAACGCCGAAGTCAACCACACCCGCATCCAACGGGAAGCCGGAAACGCCTTTCACATCGGCAAAACCGCCGTTACCCAAGCGCGGGATAGCCGCTACACCTGCAATGCCATTACCCTAGGGGCAAAGTTATCGCGCCATAACTTAGAAGTCTTCCAGCAAGGGGAAGGCACCCAAACTAACCTGAATGGGTTAACGATGATTGGTGGCGAACAGGTGGCCGATACCCATAGCGCGATCGCCTATAATCATCCCAATGGCAGCAGCGACCAATTGCACAAATGTATCGTCGATAGTAAAGCTCACGCCATCTTTAACGGTAAGGTATTTGTCCCCAAACCCGCCCAACTTACCGATGCAGCCCAGTTAAACCGCAACCTGCTACTATCCAATAAAGGTCGCGTCGATACCAAGCCCCAACTGGAAATTACCGCCGATAACGTTAAATGCAGCCACGGCGCAACCGTTGGGCAACTTGAAGAAGAAGAAGTCTTCTATCTGCAAAGTCGCGGTTTAGATGCCCGCACCAGCCGCAACCTGCTTGTCGATGCCTTCGCCGCCGAAATTCTCAACCGCATTCCCGTCAAGTCCCTGCAATCTTTGCTCTCGCGCTGTATCGCCTGTAGAGCCAATTAAGCGTCACGCGTCATTTGTCGTCGTCGTCAGTTGAGTGGATGGCTTCTGGCAAATGACACCCCCATCCCCGACAAATGACAAAGGACACCCCACAAAGCAATGACTCTGGCACAAGAAAAAACCCTCGCCCAAAAAGTCCGCGCTGATTTTCCCATCCTCCATCAGGAGGTGAATGGTAAGCCCCTAGTTTACCTCGATAACGCCGCCACCTCCCAAAAACCCCTCGCAGTTCTCAATACACTGAGTACCTACTATGAAGGGTATAATTCCAACGTGCATCGCGGCGTCCATACCCTCAGCGCCAAAGCCACCGACGCCTATGAAGGGGCGCGCGATAAGGTAGCAGAGTTTGTAAACGCCCTATCGCGTCAAGAGATTGTCTTTACTCGCAACGCTAGTGAAGCCATCAACCTAGTCGCCTACAGTTGGGGAAATCAAAATATCCAAGCCGGAGATGAAATTATTCTCTCGGTAATGGAACACCACAGCAACCTGATTCCCTGGCAACTTCTGGCACAGCGTACCGGGGCGGTGCTAAAGTTTGTGGAACTGACGGAAACCCAAGAATTTGACTTAGAACAGTTCAAAACCCTGCTTGGCGATAAAACTAAGCTGGTGGCTGTCGTTCATGTTTCCAATACTCTAGGGTGCATTAACCCGGTTGAGGAAATTTGCCGCTTGGCGCATCACCAGGGTGCAAAAGTCTTAATTGATGCCTGTCAAAGCATCCCGCACATGAAAGTAGATGTGCAAGCCATCGACTGCGACTGGTTAGTGGCTTCGGGGCATAAAATGTGCGCGCCGACAGGGATTGGCTTTTTATACGGTAAACTCGACCTATTACGGGCAATGCCTCCCTTTTTAGGCGGTGGCGAGATGATTGCGGATGTGTTTCTCGACCATTCCACCTACGCAGATTTGCCCCATAAGTTTGAAGCCGGGACACCTGCCATTGCTGAGGCGATCGCGATCGGTGCTGCTGTCGATTATCTCACAGATATCGGCATGGACAAAATCCACGCCTACGAAGCCGAGCTAACCGCCTATCTGTTTGAACAGTTGCGCCAAATTCCCGAACTCAAACTCTATGGTCCCCAACCGGATGAAAATGGTGAAGGGAGAGCCGCATTAGCCTCATTTACCGCAGGCGACGTACACCCCCACGACCTATCCACCATCTTAGATCAAGCCGGAGTTGCCATCCGCGCTGGCCACCACTGCACCCAACCCCTACACCGTCACATCGGCGCGCAGTCTACTGCAAGAGCCAGTCTCTATTTCTACAACACCCGCGAGGAGATTGATATCTTTATCGCCTCTCTCAAAGAATCTGTAGAGTTCTTCGGCAGTATCTTCGGGTAATCTTACAGCACTGGGGGCGCGCGATCGCCCCTATCTCTAGATTTCAACTAAAGGCTTCAAAAAAGCTGCTATCAATTTCATAAACTGTTTTGGGAATTAAACCTAATTCCAAATTTTCAAACATCTCTATTAATTTATTACCATCTACTAATTCAATGGGAGGGACACCATCTCGTACCGCTTCCCGACGAGCTTCAACTGTAAAAGTCCCCGTTGTGATAAAGATGCCTTTGTCTGCTCTTCCCATTGTTGCGCCTCTAAAATCTCGAATTTGGGAGGCTCCAACCGAACCATTATAGCGCTTGCATTGAAATAATACGGGAATACTAATTAATAGGTTAATTTGTAAAATTCCCTTGCCATCAATTCCCCCATCTCCCGTTCTACCCGTGACTTCGACTTGTTGAAACCCTGATTCTCGAAGCAAGCGCTGGCACAACTTTTCAAATCCTGATGGGGATAGACTTTTAATTAAATTCAAGAGTTCTTGACGATAATCTAAAGAGGAACTATCAGACAGACTTCGATCTAGCGGTGCTATACTATCCTCAGTTTTATTAGAAATTTGGGCAGCTTCAACAGATTCTTTTTTAAACCCTTTCTGAATCTCTTGAAAAATCTCAAAGGATTTTTTGGCGTTGAGTTCTAAGTTAATTCCTGTTTCTGTCAATCTCCAAACGCCTCGTTTTGAAGTATCTATATACCCCGCTTTAGCTAAATAAAATCTTGCCCAAGCCACTTGATTATCAAAGCGAGAACCCCCACTTCCTAATTGTTCATCTAAAATTTGGTCAGAAAGTTGTAGATTTTGAGCAATCAGGTTTCTAACTTCTGACGGGGTACCTGAATTACCCAATTCCTTTAATGCGCTTATGACTGCGCTAAAATATTTGACAAACTGAGGTCCTGCCATTAGTAGATTTGCTGTAATAGATTGTTTTCTACATTCAGAAAAGCTTGCTACTCAGTTTAACACTTGGCGGAGATGCAACGATCGCAATCTTTCGGTAAAATGAAACTAGAGCCTAGAGAATAGGTAACTGTCATGAGTGTAGAGCAATGGGTTAGTAATCTTACTGAAGAGAATTTTATCGAAAACCCAAGTTGGGATTTAATTGAAATTGCGATTCGCGAGTTAGATGGAAAAAGTAAAACTTTAGTCACATTAGGAACTGACAGCGAAGCTTATTTAACTGTTGGCGGTGGAGAAGCGGGAAAATATATTGTTACTGCTACATTTGATAATCTTGATTTCTATAATTTAGTGAATAGTGCAGCAGATGGAGAAATAGAATCAATTCTTATTGGCGGTCAAGCGGGAGACTATCCTGCTAAAATGCATGTTGATTTGCTATCTTGTTTATTAGCTGCAAGAACGTTTACCCACTCAGGAGAACTTGATTCCCTGCTGACTTGGGAGGCGGATCGATTATTAGTATCTGTCGGTTGATTTTTCGTCCAGAATTGAGGATAGATAGAGAGTCTTTGTGGCTGCGATCGCAATCTTTCGGTAAAATGAAACTAGAACCTAGAGAGCAGGGAACTGCTAGAAACCATGCAAGAAGAAATGGTTCAGTTGCTATCATGCTTTGAGATTGCAGACTATTTTATTTGGCTAGCGAACGAGACTGGCTCGTTCATCAGTCACTTAAAGTTGCAGAAATTAGTCTATTATGCTCAAGCTTGGCATTTAGCACTTTATAATTTTCCTCTATTTGAGGAAGATTTTCAAGCTTGGGTACATGGTCCAGTTATCCCTGAGCTATATCAAAAATATCAATCCTTTAACTGGCAACCTATTTTAAAAGAAGTTGACTTCCCCCAGTTACCTGATAATATTTTGGCATTTTTAGAAGAAGTCGCAAAAGAATATTTTGCCTGCGATGCTTACGAACTCGAACAAATGGTTCATCTAGAAGAACCTTGGCAAAAGGCTAGAGCAAACTTACCCGCCGATACGCCTTCTGAAGCCATCATTCAAAAAGAGTGGATGCAGGAGTATTACGGATCTCGTGCCCAAGAAGAAAATCAATAAAACGGATGTTACTAAAGATAGTGCTTCTCGGATCAAATCCACCAAACTGAATCCCCCTCAAGGAATCAGTTTTTCCTTTAAATACTATCAGGAAAACCACCCCAAGTTTTCTTGTGCTGCCAAAGAGATTGTCTACTGTTTAACCTTGCTGGAACGATTGAAAAATTTATCAAGTTTGACACCACAAGAGTTATTAATCAATCGTAGCAGTAGTCTCAGATGCCATCCCATTCGGTGGGAAGAGACTAGCGAAAATGGATTCGGTTTACCCAATGAAGAACAATTAGTGGATACTCCCTATCAATTTTCGCTTTCCTCCAATGAATATGGTAGAGTTCATGGTTTCTTTATTGGCGAAGTCTTCTATATTGTGTGGCTAGATCCCGATCATCTTTTATATCCGGCAAAATAAGCCTGTCAATGTAAAAAAGAGATAAAGCAACGGGGATAAATGTGAAGCTTTGTTAAAGCTGGGGAGAATCTGCATAAAAAAGGGCGATCGCATCCGAGAGATACACAGAGGTTAGCAGGGTAACAACTCGCAACCACACTGCTCAATCCAAAGTTAAATGAAATGTGGCGATTGCTGAACACCCAGCGATCGCCCTTTCCTTCCCCGGTTTTCCCACTAAGGTGCATATACTTATGATGCTGAATTGCGAGTCTCAACAGACTCTATCCCAAGCATTTTCCTGGCTTTGCCCCGATCTTACCTCCTACTGGCAACTGGCGAAAATCAAGGATTCCCAAGAGATTGTTCTCAAATCGGGAGAACGTCAGTATCGTTTCTTACCCGCCGAAGGATATGCCCTCACCCATTTTACCGGGCGTTTCACCGTTGCCCAAGTGCAACAACGCACCGCCCAAAAGTTTCCGGGGATTGCTGAAAACTTTGTCTTCGAGTTGTTGCAAAAGCTGGTGAATTTGGGGATTCTTGCCTTAGAGGGGGAAGAATGGTTAGATATTCTCTCGCCGCCACAAGCCGCAATTCGCCTCAAAGCCTGCGTGCAGTGGATCGAACATCCTGACGGGTATTGGCTGTTACGCAATCCAGAGGATATCACCTTTTTACAATTGAGCGATCGCCATCACCAGATTATCGCCGAGTTAACCCAATTCCCCAAAAGCATCGTCACTCAAAACCTCAATACCCCCCCCAACGAAATCAACTACCTGATGCACCTCCTAGCCGCCACAGCCATGCTAGAAGGCACTCAACCCCCAAAACCGCCAAAACGTAAATTTACGCCTCTGCAACTGCTATTTTTCAAAGTCCGCCTTTTTAATCCCGATCCGTGGTTAGATCGACAAATCCATACTCTGCGTTGGATTTGGACAACCCCAGTCGCAGCCTTCATGCTGGCTTTCTTCAGTGTATCCGCCGCCGTTGGCTTTTCTCAAAAAGCCACAATTGTGCATACTGGACAACTGTTGTGGAAATACCAGGGTTCTAGCTTAGTCTTATCCTTTGGCTTGCTAGTTGCCCTAGTCGTCACCTTGCACGAACTCGGTCATGCATTTACCCTAAAGCATTATGGCGGCATCGTCCCCGAAATGGGCTTTTTGTTCATGTTCTTGATGCCTGCGGCTTATACCAATACCACAGATTCCTACTGCTTATCTCGGTTTAAGCGCATTCAAGTCATTGCTGCTGGAATTTTAGTCCAAATTGCGATCGCCGCCTTCGCCTTTTGGCTGTGGGAATTCAGCGCCGAGGGGTTGTGGTTGCATACCGCTAGCTACTTACTCATGGTAGCGGCATTATTCACCATTGCCTTAAACTTGAACCCCCTCGCCAAATTTGACGGCTACTATCTGGCGGTAGCGGTAACGGGGATTAACAACCTGCGATCGCGATCGTTTAGATTTTACCAAAACCTATTCAGCTTGCGACCGATTACCGAGAAAAAGTGCGATCGCCTCATCCTCGCCACCTACGCCCCATTTAGCTTTCTCTACATCCAAATGGTATTCGGCTTTCTGCTGTATCGAGTCACCGATTGGACATTCACCACCCTGCCCACAACCGCCCTCATTTTATTCGCAATTTGGGCTATCTACTACTTGACACCCGCCGAATCCTAAACGCTCTGACGCCACCCTTACCCCCCTAACGAGATGACATCTACTACCCCACCCCAGCCCAATAATTTCCGCCCTCCCTTAAAAGTCGTTCCCCCGCAACCCAAAACGCCCGAACCCCCAACAACTGCAACCCCTCAATCTTCACCCCAATTCACCTTTCCTTGGCGTCGCTACCTGATGATGGGGGGCTTATTCTGCGGCTTAGGCTTAGTCAGCTTAGTCAATGTCGGCAATTCTGTACCGGGATCTGTTGAAGTTGATTCTACCCCCAAATCCCGCGACACTGTTTATATGCAAATTCCCGGTATTATTAAACAGGTTTTAGTCGAACCCAATGCTTTAGTCAAATTTGGAGATCCCCTCGTCAAAATTGAAAGTGACGAACTCACTAAAGAAATTGAAGAACTAGAACTCAGAATAGCCGAAGCCCAAACTGGTGTTTCGAGAATTCAAGAAAGCCTAGAACCGCTAAAAGCAGAATTAAATATCGCAAAATTAGATGAATTGGCAACGCGCCAAAAAGCCGAAACCCTACAAGCTGAACTTCATCAAATTACCAGCAGTAATCCGCCCCCTCGGATTTTGATGATTGAAAGTGAAATTGCAGGTTTGCAGACAGAGAAAGCTAAATTAACAGAAAGTTTAGAAGTCGTTCAGGATAAGTTCAGTCGATTAGAAGTCGTGGTTAATGCAGGTGCAGCCGCAGTTAGTCAACTCGATCAACCCCTACTAGAAAGACAAAGCCTAGAACGACAAATGAGTAATGCCGAATCTCAAATTCGGACAAAAAATGCTCAAATTCAGGCAATTCGCCTAGAAATGGAAAAAGATTTATCGTATCAACTGGCTTTAGTAGAACAAAAAGCAGCCGCCACGCAAAAAGCTTTAGAACGCATTCAAGAAACGACTCAAGAAGTCACGAATAGAACTCGGCTAGTCGAACAACTCAGGGAAAATCTGCAACGCGTCAAAGCCAAGCAGCAACATCTTATATTGACGGCCAAAACCTCTGGCATTGTGATTACCAATGAACTAGATAAGTTACAATCTCAAAAACTGAATCCAGGGACTAAAATCTTAGAAATTGTAGACGATCAACAATTAACTGCCATTGTCCAAATCGATCAAGAAGATAAGCCTTTAGTGCAGCTAGGCGCAGATGTGAGATTTTTTCCCCGCGACTTAACCCTTGAACCCTATATTGCCAAGGTTGAAAGAATCGATCCCATCGTGAGAACGAATGCAACGGGTAAACCCTACGTCAATGTTTATATTAACGTTGAAAATCGCGATCGCGGTTTAAAACCGGGCGAAACAGGCTTTGCTAAAATCATCTCAGAACCCATGCCCATTTACCAAAAAACTGCACGGGAACTCCGCAAACTCTTCCCGCGTGGCAAATGGCAATCACCGATTGGGATGTAGAAATTATCTAAAATTTGGCAGATACATCGCCTAACCTTACCCGTTAGGCTTTTTTTCGTGTTATGGCAAGCCTAGAGAAGTTTCAAAAATAACGTGCAGAATTCCTAGACGTTGACGCCCATTCCCCTTCCTGCCCTGTAAAGTTATATAAAGGAGGGTGACTATTAATGAATCAAACGACTTACACGCCACCTTGGTATTTACGAAATGGGTTGGCGCTAACCTTATATACAGCTTTATGGGCTAGCCGAGACTGGGAGAAAACGACACCCCACCCAGAACCGCCCTATCAAGAGAAAATCTTTCAAGGGGCAGGGGATGTCCCCCTTTACGGCTGGGTGGCGATTCCCGACAATCCCCGCGCTACGATTGTGGGAACCTATGGCATTACGGGTACCTTAGAAAATCAGTGGTATTTGCGCCTCCTCGGTCGTAAAGCCTTTGCCTTGGGGTATGCTGTTGTTTTATTTGACTGGCGGGCGCATGGAAAAACGGCGCAACTCTCCCCTACCCTCACCTCCGATGGTTTATATGAGGGGGAAGATTTTGTCTTGATTGCAGCCCAAGCGAAGGCGATGGGATGTCCGTCAAAATTCTGGTTTACGGGCTATTCTCTGGGGGGACAACTGGCGCTATGGGGTGTTAAAGCGGGGCAAACCCTATCCGAGAAAGCGTTAGAACTTGGACTCACCGATGCGGATGTGGGGGGAGGTGCGGTGATTTGTCCGAGTTTGGATTCTACCCGTTCCCTATCTTATTTAGTGAAGCATCCTTTGGGGCGATATTTAGAAAAGGCGATCGCCAAAAACCTGAAACTCCTCGCCCAAGACATCCATCACTACCATCCCGATAGCATCTCCTTAGAGGCGATTGAACGCGCCAACAGCATCTGGGGATTCGACCATGAGTTAGTCATCGAACGCCTAGGTTTCCCCACCGTAGAGGCGTATTACGACGCCAGTAGCGCCCTAAATATTCTCCCCCACCTCAGCAAACCAACCCTAATTGTCTATGCTGAAGATGACCCAATGTTTGACCCTAGCCTCGTTCCTGAATTGCAGCAAGTTTGCGCCCAGAATCGCCAGATTGACTTAATTTCCACACCCTACGGCGGTCATGTGGGCCATTTCAGTAGTTTAGCGGGCCAGAACCGATCGGGAGATGGCGATCGCTGGTGGGCTTGGAACCGGATTTTAGATTGGTTAGGAGAATTCAACCGTCATTGCTAGAAAAACTCAGAATTTGAATCCAGTTTTCCACAAGCAATGGTGACTTTTCCACAGTTTTTCTATCGTTTTCCACACCAACATCAAGAAAACGTTAAAGAAACTTCAACAAAGCACAATCTGGATTAAGAAAACGATTGGGGTATCGGTCAGAAAGTCTTCGACAAGACATTTACCCCAATCGAGTTTAGAACTTCTCAAGCCAATGACTCATTCCCATTCAATGGTTCCAGGCGGCTTCGAGGTGACATCATAAACCACCCGATTCACGCCCCGAACTTCATTCACAATTCGGTTAGAAATGGCTTCTAATAAATCATAGGAAACCCTTGACCAGTCTGCGGTCATGCCATCTTCACTCGACACCAAACGCAAGACAATAGGATAAGCATAAGTGCGTTGATCCCCCATGACGCCGACGCTGCGAATGGGTAACAGAACCGCAAAGGCTTGCCAAAAATCGTGATAAATACCGCGTTCTTTGATTTCTTGGCGGACAATAAAATCGGCTTCCCGCAGAATGTCTAAGCGTTCGTCAGTGACTTCTCCCAAAATCCGAATCGCTAAACCGGGGCCGGGGAAGGGGTGACGCTGGACAATTTCTTCGGGTAAACCAATAGAACGACCGAGTTTGCGAACCTCATCTTTAAATAATTTGCGGAGGGGTTCGACTAATTTAAACCGCAAATCTTTGGGAAGTCCGCCAACGTTGTGGTGACTTTTAATTTTCACCGCGACGCGTTCCCCAGTTTGGGGATCGACGTTCGTATCGGCGGATTCAATCACGTCAGGATATAGGGTTCCTTGGGCGAGATAATCAAAGGGGCCGAGGCGTTTGGATTCTTCTTCAAAAACGCGGATAAACTCATGACCAATACGCTTGCGTTTCTCTTCGGGATCGGTAATTCCGTCAATGATTGCTAAAAAGCGATCGCGCGCTTTAACATGAACCACCGGGATGTGAAATTGGTCGCGGAAAATCTCAACGAGGGTTTCCGGTTCGTCCTTCCGCATAAACCCTTGGTCGATAAACATGCAAGTCAGTTGATCGCCAATCGCTTTATGCAGTAAAAAGGCAAGGGTAGAAGAATCGACCCCACCCGATAAAGCCAGTAAAACCCGTTTGTCGCCAACTTTCGCCCGAATTTCGCGAATGGACTCTTCTACGAAGGCTTCGGTTGTCCAAGTGGGTTCGCAGCGACAAATGTGATAGACAAAGTTGCGAATTAACGCCAGTCCCCCCACGGAATGAACCACTTCTGGGTGAAACTGAACGCCGTAGAGTTTGCGTTCGTGATCGGCGATCGCCGCGCAAGGGGTATTCTCGGTATGGGCGAGAATTTCAAACCCTTCTGGTAAACTCTCACAGGCATCCCCATGACTCATCCACATGGTCGAACCATCTTCCACGTTGGTCAATAAGTCTGTCGGGTCATCAATTAGAATAGAAGCTTTGCCATATTCCGCCCGTTCGGCCCGCACCACTTGACCGCCCAGTTGTTGTACCATTAACTGCATCCCATAACAGACCCCTAAAACCGGGATACCCAGTTGCCAGATTTCCGGGTCGCAATGGGGGGCGTTTTGGTCGTAGACTGAGTTAGGCCCGCCGGATAAAATAATGCCTTTGGGATTTAATTGTTTCAGTTGTTCAACGCTGGTGCGATACGAGAGGACTTCGGAGTAAACTTGAGTTTCGCGGATGCGACGCGCAATCAGTTCGGAGTATTGCGAACCAAAGTCCAGAATTACGATCATCTGACGGTTCAGCGACCCCAAAGATTGAACTTGGGGGTCTTGGGCAGTTTGACTAGTCATTGGAAGATAGTAACGGGTAACGGATAGGTCGGAAGCAGCGAAGTCGTCACTCCGCTAAGAATGAGTCGAGAAAAACCTCAAGCAATCACAAACAATTCGTTTAGACTCAGCAATGGTTATTCGGGTTAATGTAACATATTTGTTTGACACAAGGCAGAAGGGTTTTCGCTTTCGCTGAGAACGATCGCGATCGCGATCGCCGCACTATCAGCAAAAACCGATCGAGTCTATCCGCGCTAGGGGGTGAGAGATCCCTTGACAAACTAGGCTTTTTCTTGGTGTGACTAAAAACACAAGAGCAATGTGACATTTTCTCAAGCGTCCAGACCGATTTTAGCGTCAGATGGTTAGTGTAGTAGTCTAAAATCGTCCTGAGTCTTAGCCGGCACAAAGGACGAAAGATCGATCCCAAAAGTTGAGTTGCGATCGCCAAAATGTACTTAGTCAATCATCTATTAGATTCCTTTATTCCCCCTAACGAAAGGGACGAACGCCCTTCAACCATCGTTCTGCGTCCGAATGGCTGTCTGAGTGGGGTGAGTTGCGAAACCTTTCAAGAAGCCTTAGAAAGCGCCTTAGAATGGACAACCGAGACCGTTGTGGTCGATATGCTGTGGGTGGAAAGCGTCCCCGCCGAAGGGATTTCTAGCCTCATGGCGGGTTTAGAACGGGCGACTGCATTAGGGAAAACCCTCTCCTTGCGATCGCTGGATGTCGATACCCACGCCACCCTCGAAGCCTGGTTAGCAGAAGTCTAAATTTTCCTCTTGTGGCAGCGCCAACGCGATCGCCCCAGCAAAATTGATTACCATAAATCAATTGGCGATTGGTACATTCGGCTGCAACTGCCCACAATAGAGGTATGCCTAACAAAGTTGATTATCTTCGCATTAGTCTGATTGACCGCTGTAACTTTCGCTGTCAATACTGTATGCCAGAAGGCACAGAACTAGACTATGTTTTACAGCAAGAGTTGCTGACCCAAACCGAACTGCTGACCCTATTGGAAGCCGTTTTTGTGCCTTTAGGGTTTACCCGCTTTCGTCTCACCGGAGGCGAACCCCTGTTGCGGCCCAATGTCATTGAAATTGTCCGCCAAATTGCCGCCCTCCCGCAAACGCAAGACCTAGCCATGACCACCAACGCGTTTCTCCTAGCGGGAATGGCCCAAGATTTATACGAGGCAGGCTTAAGGCGCATCAATATTAGCCTAGATTCCCTGAACTCAGAAACTTTTGACAAAATTATCGGAAATCGCGGTAGAAGCCGCTGGCAGCAAACCTGGGAGGGCATACAAGCTGCATATCAGGTGGGGTTCAACCCCTTAAAATTGAACGTGGTTGTCATTCCTGGGGTAAACGATACAGAAGTCTTAGATCTGGCCGCCCTCACCCTAGACCGCGAATGGCACGTCCGGTTTATTGAATTTATGCCCATTGGTAACGCCCAACTCTACAGCGAACGGGCGTGGATACCCTCCGAAGAGTTGCGCCAAAGCATTCGCCAGCGTTGGGGCCTCAGCGAGGGACAGGTTAAGGGAAACGGCCCGGCGGATGTGTTTCAAATTCCCGGCGCAAAAGGAACCCTCGGCTTTATCAGCCAGATGTCAGAATGTTTTTGCGATCGCTGCAACCGGATGCGCCTCTCCGCCGACGGCTGGTTGCGGCCCTGTTTGCTGAACGAAACCGGACAAATAGACCTGAAAACCCTGCTACGCCAAGACACCCCCCTAGACACTATCCGCGACAAAGTGCAATTTCTTCTAGAAATGAAACCCGAAATCAACTATAAACAGCGCGACTCCGGCACCCAAACCGGAGTGTATAGCCGTACAATGTCCCAAATCGGCGGCTAAAAAAACTCCCACTGATTAAGAGTGGGAGTTTCTCAAAAAAGATTGAAATTTCTCAGTCTAGCTATAGCTATAACTGGCTTGGCTTTCTACTCAGCACTGAGAACCATGCAGTATTCAGAAAAGGCTAACAGGCTTGGCTTTTTACTCAGCACTCAGCACTCAGCACTCAGCACTGAACTTAGACCAGTCGAGAATAGTATTCAACCACCAGCAGTTCGTTCACTTGCAGCGCTACCCATTCGCGTTGAACGACACCATTCACCTTACCCACCAGCGTATTTTTATCAAATTCGAGGTGGCTGGGAAGATTCGCCAAACCGGGGTATTGCAGATTGGCTTCTACCAACTTGCGAGAACCATCGCGGTTTCTCACGCCAATCACATCCCCAGGTTTGCACTGATAGCTAGGAATGCTAACCACTCTACCATTCACAGTAACGTGACCGTGGTTTACTAATTGACGGGCACCCGGAATCGTCGGAGCCATCCCCAGACGAAACACGGTATTATCTAAACGCATTTCCAGCAATTGTAACAACACTTGTCCCGTCGATCCGGTCACGCGGCGTGCCTTTTGGACGTAACGGCGGAGTTGTTTTTCACTCAGTCCGTAGTTCATACGGAGTTTTTGCTTTTCCTCTAGACGAACCGCATACTCTGACTTCTTCTTCCGTGCCTGACCATGTTGACCAGGGGGGTATGCTCGTCGAGGACTTTTGCGTGTTAAACCAGGTAAGTCCCCCAAACGTCTGACAATCCGTAGACGTGGGCCTCGGTATCGCGCCATTGAAATTCCTCGTTTTGTTTAATTTTATGCAGACCTATTATTATAAACCTAGACCGCTATAAATTACAGTAATTTTTCAAAGCAAAGGGTAAAAGTCACAAGCTGTTCATCCCCCCATCTCCCCATCTCCCCATCTCCCCATCTCCCTATCTCCCCATCCCCCCATCCCCTCACCCTCTTAAATCATGCTCAAACGCCTTTTACTCAGTCTCATTCGCGGCTATCGGGTGGCGATTTCCCCTTTATTTCCCCCCGCCTGTCGCTACTCTCCGACCTGTTCTCAGTATGCGCTAACGGCCGTGGAACGCTTTGGGCCTTGGCGCGGAACGGGAATGGCAATTTTGCGAATTTTGCGCTGTAACCCCTTTTTTGAGGGGGGTTACGATCCCGTTCCAGACCTTCCATCACCTCAGCCAGAGGAATCCTCTAACGATTCAACTTCCTAAGATTTCGCGATCGCTTTCGCCGCCGCCGTTACGCCTGCACCAGGGGTGAAGTTTTCGTAACCGAGTTCCTGTAAAGTGGCTTCTAGGGCTGCGATCGCACTTAAGAGATCGCGATCGCCCACAAACCCCAAATGACCGATACGGAAAATTTTACCTTTCAGGTGGTCTTGACCGCCCGCTAAGGCAATATCAAAGCGCTTCCGCATCACCGAACGCACCTGTTCAGCTTCCACTTGAGTCGGCGCAACGGCGGTAATGGCTGGACTCGAAATACCCTCCGCCGCAAATAAGGGTAGATTCAGCGCTTGAACAGCGGCCCGCGTTGCATTCATTAGGCGCTGGTGGCGTGCAAAGATATTTTCTAACCCTTCCGCCTTCAACATCCGCAACGCCGCTTGCAGACCAAAGAACAGGTTCACCGGAGGCGTAAACGGGGTGCTATTTTTCGCCGCATCCTTGCGGTACTTCCCTAAATCCAGATAGAACTTGGGTAAAGTCGCCGTTTTATACGCTTCCCACGCCTTAGCGCTGACCGAAACAAACGCCAGTCCTGGGGGAATCATATAGCCTTTTTGCGAACCCGAAGCTACAACATCTAGACCCCAAGCATCGATGGGGACGTTGGCTGCGCCTAAACTGGTGACTGCATCCACCATAATTAACGCGCCGTGTGCTTTGACGTGGCGGTTAATCGTTTCTAGGTCATTAATAACCCCCGTGGAGGTTTCCGAGTGGGTGAGAATAACCGCCTTAATTTCCTTTTGGGTATCGGCTTCTAGCTTTTGGCGGACTTGTTCGGGATCGAGGGCCTCACCCCAGGGTGCGCTAACCGTATCCACATTCAAACCATACGCCTTAGCAACTTCTACCCAACGCTCGCCAAATTTACCATTATGCAGGGCCAAAACGCGATCGCCTGGACTCAGAAAATTAATGATTCCGGCTTCCATTGCCCCGGTGCCGCTTGCCGCTAAAATCAGCACATCATTCTGGGTTTGGTGCAACCACTTGAGGTTTTCTGTCACCTCAGCCATGATTTTGCTAAAGTCGCCACTGCGATGGCCGATGGGGTGCTTTGTCATCGCCAATAAAACTTGTTCCGGCACTGGCGTCGGGCCGGGAATCATTAACATTAACTTATCGTCCATGACGGTTGATCCTTACTGGGTGTGGAACGAGAAATTCTAACACGCCTCCTGTCACAATCCTATAGGTGGGATCTCAGAGGCGATCGCCACCTATACTTTCACTCAGAGGTTGCTTTTGGGGGAGGTGCTGTGCTTTCGTCCTCTGAGGTAGTTTTACGATCCGTTGGCGGTTCGTTAATGGACCAGCGATACTCAATCGGTAAATTTGCTCGCTGACAACTGGCTTCGAGTTGGCGTTGTTGAGCTAAGGCTTTCCTCAACGTAATAATCAATTGATGCACTTGCTCTTGTTGGGGCGATTTTTGGCTAACTGCAAACCAAGTTTGACGCTCTAGCAATTGCAATAACAATTCATAGTGAATGTGCGATGGTAGGGGAATAGGCTCCATGAGTGCTGTTGGTAACTGGATATTCGAGATTGAGAAAAGCGTGAGGGAGCGAACAGCGCTCAAATCATCTGCACCTATTGTAGACTTCTCTGTTCAGGAGAACAGAGACGCGATCGCCTTTCCTGGATCGCTTTGTTTCATCAGCGATTCGCCAATCAGTACCGCACTAGCTCCCGCCTTGGCAACTAAGGTAATATCGACATTGGTATACAATCCCGATTCGCTAACCACCAGAATACCCCGGTCTTGAATCTGGCTTTGGCGCTGGCTGAGTAACTGGCAAGTGGTTTGCAAATCTACAGAAAAATCTTCTAAGTTGCGGTTGTTAATGCCAATTAACTGTACGCCCTCTAGCGCCAAGACGCGATCCAACTCTTCTAAAGTATGGACTTCAATCAGGGGCGTCATCCCCAAAACCGCCGCAATCTTAATAAAATACTGCAAATCGCGATCGCTCAAAATGGCGGCAATCAACAAAACTGCATCCGCACCGCTCTTGCGAGCCAAATAAATCTGGTAAGGATAGATAATAAACTCCTTACACAACAACGGTAAATCGACAACGGGGCGAATTGCGGTCAGGTAATCATAACTTCCTTGGAAGAATTCCTCATCGCACAACACCGACAAACAACTCGCCCCCCCTTGCTGGTAAGATTGGGCGATCGCCACTGGATCGAAATCCTCGCGAATTACGCCCTTACTGGGAGAGGCTTTTTTCACTTCAGCAATTAATGCCGGTTGCGTTTTTCCATGACGTAAAGCGCCCAAAAAATCGCGCGGTGCTGGTAATTTTTGGACTTGCTGCTGCAATTCGCGCAGCGGCACAAGTTCGCGTTTTTGGTCAATTTCAACTTCCTTGTGCCAAACAATCTTTTCCAAAATATTACGCGGTTCGCTATCCGGTACAGCCACCTGATAGCGCAAATATTCCACAGAAACAGAAGGGTTAGGGGGACGACGGCGAATTTGCATCTTGAATTGAGAAATGGGGGGATAGGGGGATGGGGAGGTGGGGAGATGGGGGGATGGGGGGATGGGGAGAAGAGGGGAATTAGAAGTTAGGAGTTGGGGGTTGGGGAGAAGAAAAGATAGGAAGACTTGATAACTATCAACTCAGCACTTTCTTCTCACTCGGAACACCGCTACTTGATGTGCAAGCTACGGAACTCAGAACCGACTCAGCACTCTCTTCTGACTCGGAACACCGCTGCTTGGTGTGCAAGCTACGGAACTCGGAACTTTGCACTCTTTTCCCCACTCAGCACTCAGCACTTTACACTCAGCACTCTATTCCCACTCGGAACTCGGAATACCGCTACGCGGAAGCAAGCTACGGAACTTTGCACTAACCTAGTGAGTAACCATTGCTCGCTTATAGGCTTCATCGAGAACCTCAGACAAGGTAGGATGAGCGTGAACGAGGAAGCCTAGAGTATGGACAGATTGGCGTTGAGCGATCGCGCTAGCGGCTTCGTGAATCAGATCCGATGCGTGCAGCCCTAAAATATGAACGCCCAGGATCTCTCCGGTATCTTGACGATAGATAACTTTTGCTAGTCCGTCTACCTCGCCTTCTGCGATCGCCTTAGAATTGCCTTTAAAGTAAGAGCGAGTGGTGGCAATTTCAAACCCTTCTGCTTGAGCCAATTCCTTGGCTTGCGGTTCCGATAACCCGACATAGCTAATTTCGGGGTGAGTAAACGCCGCTGCTGGAATGCTGCGATAATCAACTTCGCGAGGGCGATCGCAAATATTCTCAATCGCCACAATTCCCTGAGCCGAAGCCGCATGAGCCAGCATCATTTTACCCGTCGCATCGCCAATTGCCCACAAATGCGGTACAGGTTCGCCACCTGCTAGCACCTGCATCTTATCGTTTACCGGGATAAAACCGCGCCGATCGAGTTCTACCCCAACCGCTTCAACGCCCATATTCTTCGCCGCCGGAACTCGTCCGGTTGCAACTAAGCAGGCGTCTACCTCTAACACTTCTACCACTTCTTTGGTCTTCGCATCCACCAGTTCAATCGCCACAGGCGAACCCGCTTTCACTGTCTTTGCCAATACTCCAACGCGAGTTTCAATATCTCGCGGCCCAATTAATACCCGCTGCGCTAACTTAGCAATATCTGGATCAAAAGTCGGCATCAATTGGTCTAACGCTTCAATCAGCGTCACTTCGCAACCCAGCGCCGTATAAACATCCGAAAATTCTAAGCCAATGTAACCGCTACCAATAATCGCAATCCATTGGGGCAAAGATTCCAATCTAACGGCATCATCGCTTGTAAATACCGTTTTGCCATCCACTTCAATTCCAGGCGGCACGAAGGGCACGGAACCGGGCGCTAAAATAATATCTTTAGCCGTAATCGTCCGTTCGCCCTGCTCGGTTTTCACCGAAACTTTCTGGGAACCTGTCACTTTTCCCCAACCGCGAATCGTCTCTACTTTTAAGCGTTGTAAGCTATTGGTGAGATCGCCGCGAATTTTACTGACCAAATTATTCGCATGATCGGCAATTCCCTGGCGTTCAAAGGCGACTTGACCAACTTGAATGCCCAAGGTTTTGAGATGATGGTCATTATGTAACTCGCGCACTCGCCCAGACGCAGCTAACAGGGCTTTTGAGGGAATGCAGCCTCGGTTAACGCAAGTTCCGCCCATATCTGCGGCTTCAATAATGGCGGTTTTCAATCCGCAACTGACGGCGTGTAATGCAGCACCATGTCCGCCTACGCCTGCACCAATAATCACTAAATCGTAATCGAATGTCGTACTCACGCGCTTGCTTCTCCTAGTCGCCCTCCTTATTCTTAACTGTCTGGGGTCACTCAGACAATAGTGAAGGGAGTTGGGAGTTAGGAGTTGGGGGTTGGGGAGAAGAAGGGAGTTGGGAGTTAGGAGTTGGGGAAGAAGAGGAATTCAGGGTTAATCCTAATTACTCCTATACTTCTCAGCAGTCGTAACTCCTTGAACTCAGCACTCTCTTCTCACTCGGAACTCGGAACTCGGAACTCGGAACTCGGAACTCGGAACTCGGAACTCGGAACTCGGAACTCGGAACTCTTTTCTCCCCACCCTCTTCCCTACTCAGCACACCGCTACGCGGAAGCAAGCTACAGCACTTTACACTCAGCACTCTTTTCCCCCCATCCCCCCATCTCCCCATCCTCTTCCCATTGTGACAAATCGCCTCGGAGAAAAATGTCTATATTGGGAAGAGAACTTGCTCAACTGCAAAGATCGCACTCAGCCATGACTGAACAACCAAAACGCATCTGTATTCTAGGGGGTGGCTTTGGCGGACTGTATACCGCCTTGCGCCTCAGCCAACTCCCGTGGGAAAAACCCGATCGACCGGAAATTGTTTTAGTCGATCGCAATGACCGCTTTATCTTTTCGCCTCTATTGTATGAGTTATTAACCGGGGAATTGCAAACTTGGGAAATTGCGCCGCCGTTTGAGGAAATTTTAGCCAATACCGGGGTGCGGTTTATCCAAGGGACGGTGGCTGAAGTTCAACTTGAAGAGAAACGGGTGCGACTGCGCGAAGGACAAGCACTGAGTTACGATCGCCTGGTGTTGGCGTTGGGAGGAGAAACCCCCCTCGATCGGGTTCCAGGGGCCGCAGAATATGCTATTCCGTTTCGTAATGTGACGGATGCGTATCGTTTGGCGGAGAAGTTGCGATCGCTCTTATCTTCGGATGCGGATAAAATTCGGATCGCGATCGTGGGTGCAGGCTACTCTGGCGTTGAGTTAGCTTGTAAGTTAGCCGATCGCCTTGGAGAACGGGGTCGCTTGCGGTTAGTGGAAATGGGCGATACGATTTTGAGAACTTCGCCTGACTTTAACCGGGAAACAGCTAGAACGGCTCTAACTCAAAGAGGCGTTTGGATTGATTTTGAAACGACGGTAGACTCGCTGAGTTCAGATACCATTGCGCTCACTTATAAGGGACAAACTGATACTATCCCGGTGGATATTGTGTTGTGGACGGTGGGGACTGAAGTGGCTCCCGCTATTAAAACTTTACCTCTAAAGAAAAATGCTCGCGGTCAGCTCACGACGCATCCCACCTTGCAAGTTATTGACTATCCAGAAGTGTTTGCGGTGGGAGATTTAGCCGATATTCGGGATGCAACCGGACAATTGGTTCCGACGACTGCACAGGCGGCGTTTCAAGAGGCGGACTATTGCGCTTGGAATCTGTGGGCCTCATTGAGCGATCGCCCTCTGCTTCCCCTACGCTATCAAAATTTAGGGGAAATGATGACTCTAGGGGTCGATAACGCGACTTTGTGCGGTTTGGGCTTAAAATTAGAGGGGCCCTTAGCCCAAGTGGCTCGCCGTTTGGTTTATCTCTATCGCCTCCCAACGCTGAATCATCAGGTGAAAGTGGGGTTGAATTGGATTAGCCAGCCGCTACAGTCTTTCTTGCTCAATACCTAGCTTTTGCTGATGTCTCCTCTTCCCCAAGTGATTTTTTTAGATGCGGTGGGTACGTTGTTTGGCGTGCGAGGAACGGTGGGGGAGGTGTATGGAGAAATCGCGCAGCAGTTTGGCGTAGCGGTTGCGCCAGAGGCTATTGATACGGCGTTTATTGAGTGTTTTCAGCGATCGCCTTTAGCTGCTTTTCCGGGGGTTTCCCCTGCTGAACTGGCTGAGTACGAGTTTAACTGGTGGCGGGCGATCGCCACTCAAACGTTTCAACAAGTTGGGGTGTTTGAGCAGTTTGCAGACTTTTCTGGCTTTTTTACCCAACTTTACGATTATTTTGCGACGGCCGATCCGTGGTTTGTTTATCCAGACGTGGTTGAAGCGCTGGCTGGCTGGCAAAACCAAGGGATTGAATTGGGGATTATCTCAAATTTCGATTCGCGGATCTATTCGGTGCTGAAGGCTTTAAATTTAGCGGAGTTTTTCACGTCGTTTACCATCTCTACTGAGGTGGGAGTGGCTAAACCCAATTCGCAGATTTTTGCGATCGCCCTTACAAAACACCACTGTAGCGTCTCAGAAGCTTGGCATATTGGAGATAGCTGGAAAGAAGACTATCAAGCCGCTACTGAGGCGGGTTTAAAGGCAATTTGGCTTAACCGTGACTCGCGTCGCCAACCCGGTTCGGGAGAGGTTTGGTATAGCCTTCTGGGGTGAAAGAGGGTGGGGGGATGGGGGGAAGAAGGGAATTGGGAGTTAGGAGTTAGGGGTTGGGGAAGAAGAGGATGGGGGGATAGGGAGATGGGGGGATGGGGGGAAAAGAGTGCTGTTGCGCTAGAGTGTGTAAACTGCTGTAGCTTGCTTGGTGCGTAGCGGTGTGCTGAGTGGGTAAGAGGATGGGGGGATGGGGGAAAGAGAATTGAGTCTCCTGCGATCGCGGTTTTAGTTATTGGCAAAAATTTCATCAGTTTCGGGACTAAAGATATAGTCATAATCGAAGTTGAGGGAATTGGGGTGGCGAATGATGGAAAAACCAAATTCGCTGACAAACTTAGTGGGAAATGTCGAAATTACCAGTTCCCGGACTTTTGTATCTGATACTTCCGGTTGTTGCACGTAATAATCGCGCTTGGCAAAAAAGACATTTTCATCCTTGGGGTAAATCACGCCATTCAGCCGATGCGCGTATTGAATGGGTTTGATGTAGGCGTGCAAAAAGGCTTCTTGGTTAATCTGAGACTTATACAAGCGTTCGTGCTGCAACCAACTCATTTTAAACATCATTTTGAGTAATTCAAACCCCAAAATGTAGTTAAAAACATTATTTTTCTCTTGGGGATTGATGACTAGGCGTAAAACAGACTCTAAATAATGCGCGGGTTGGCGGCGAACATCGTGGGCGGAATGGATATAAAACTGACGAATGTAACCTCTTAAAAGAGCTTCTGTTAACTCAGTTGCAATATGGAACTTGATTAAGTAAAAGCTAACTTTTTGTTTCGTATAATGGTCTTGAATCATTTTGTAGACTAGACCATCTGCCGTATAATCGTCTAAAAATTCGGCTTGAACTTCCGGAGGCGCGGCGCAAAGTAAGTGACACAACGATAAAACGTAGCGGCGATGAGTCCACGGGAGACTTTCAGCCCATTTTTTGACCTCTGGAGGCAACTGATCCATTAATCTTTGCAAATGAATCGAGTTAGGAGTAAGGGATTGGGGAGAAAATTGTGCAGTCATAGGTTTTAGATTGATTCCTGATCTCTTGTTGCCAAATTAATCGTTCAATGTTGAATTGACCTCATGCCCCTCAAACCTTCACAAATTTTGGCTCTCCTTCAGGCGAAACGTTCGGACTTTCAAGCTTTCGATCGCACTGCCTTTCAGGTGCTTCATCAATATCGCAGTGCCTTATCCACGCTATCGGGAGAGTCTCCGGAGGCGATCGCACAACGGATTTCTCAACAGAATCGAGAGCAAATCGGGGCGGAACCTTTAGAAGCGCTAGGCTCATTTCCCAGTTGGGTGATTCCTTCAAACCTAACGTGGCAAAATCGAGAACAAAGTTTAGAATGGGTGCGCGATCGCCTGATGGGAATTCCCACCTTTGCAGTTGATGGTTCGCAGATTTATCCCAGCAAGGACTTTTCCATTCCCATTGCGCTGATTCAAGTGGGTTGGTTTGAAAATTTCCACCTCCCCAATGGTGCTTATCACAAAGACATCGCTCTCGATATTTTGACCCCCGCTCAACTTCGCGCAGTACCGAACAGCGAGTCTCTAGAGCGGTTAGTTCATCAACGTCGATTTGAGATCGAGATCCGACGCTTAATCCAGTATATGCACGAGAATCAGGCAGAGGAAATTGATAGAAATACTGAAAATGCGTCGCTTTCAGGAAACATTACCTTTCCTTATCGAGCCGGTTTAGTGTTCTATGACGGCTCCTTGATTGCCACCTTTGCGGAGGTATTCGAGCAAACAACGCGTCAATTTTATACCCACTCTCTGCGCCAATTGCTGCAAACGAGCGATCGCTGTCGGGTGCCTTTGGTTGCCTATATCGATACATCCTATGCGCGGGATTTAACCGCCTTGCTGCGCCTATTATTCAATTTGCCAGAAGCGTCTACCATTCACGATGCGGCGCTGTTGAATCCGTTGATGCAATGGGGCGATCGCACTCCCGTTTTCCGCTGTCGTCGCCCTGGAATTCTCCAAGACTACCAGGATCAAAGCGACCAAATTATGTTTACCTATCTCAAAGCGCACGATGGCTATCCGGTTCGCTTAGAAATGCCAGTTTGGATCTATGAAGCGGGGATTTTAGAACGGGTGATGGATTGGATTAGGGGAGAGATTATTGTGGGTGGGGGGTATCCCTACGCCATCGAAACCGCCGATCAAGTGGCGGTATTGCAAGAGAGCGATCGCCAACTCTTCTATCGGATGTTACAAGAATGGGCCGATCGCGAACAACTGCACCTACGGCTGTCGCGCAAAATGGTTAGTAAAGTTAGGCGACGGCTTTAAAGTAATAAGAGGCGTCCTCATAGAACGCCTCAGAACCAATCGAAATTGCACATGGGGATTTATTCGGGCCGTACCACCAAAACGCCGTAGGCTTCAGGAGAGAGGTAGGCTTGAGCCGTTGCTTGCAAATCTGCCACTTCTAGCGATTGAACGCAATGGGGATAGTGCAAAGCGGGTGCGAGATCGCCCAAAACGGATTGATAATAGCCGTATAAGCTAGCGCGATCGCTCGGTGTCTCATTCCCAAAGATAAACCGATTGGCGACTTGGGCGCGGACGCGGGCAATTTCCCCAGGTTGGATAGAGGTTTGCAGGGCTTTCAGATGGTCGAGAATGGCTTGTTCGACGACCGGGACATTCTCTACAGGCAACTGGGCTGAAATATAAAATAGACCTTGGTGCAGATAGGTCATATTGCTAGCAAAGATGCTCGTTACCAAGCCGCGATCCTCGCGTAAATCTTGGACTAAACGAGAAGTTCGCCCTTGTCCGAGAATAGAAGCCAGTACGTCAAACCCATAGGTTTCTTCGAGTTGCAACGCACCGGGAACCCGCCAGACCATAATTAATCGGGCTTGAGTGAGAGTGCGATCGCTCAACTCCTGGCGAACCACCTCAGTATAGGGAGTTTCCGATTGAAATTGCAGCCCTTCTAGGGGTAAAGGCAAAGATGCACTGGGATTGACTTCTTCCCAAGGGCGATGGGTTGGCGCAGAATGACCCAACGCTGACTCGCAACTTTGAGCCACAATCTCAATTAACTCCTCAACGGGTAAATTCCCCACCGCCACCGCCGTCACCGACTGGGGTTGATACCAGCGACCATGAAAATCGCGCATTTGTTGGGTTGTAAGCTGTTCAATGTTGGCAGTTGGCCCCAGTACCGGACGGCGATAGGGAAGCTGCTCAAAGGCTAACTCCATCGAACGTAAATAGGTGCGGCGGCGGGGATTATCATCAGAACGACGAATTTCTTCTAACACCACCAGCCGTTCTCGCTCAAAGGCCTCATCGGGAATGCTGGGATTGAGTACCACATCGAGTTGAAACGGAGCCAACTCTGCAAAGTCTTTAGGCGCAGTCGTGATATAAAAATGGGTGTAATCTTGGCTAGTCGCCGCATTTGTCACCGCCCCCCGTTCTTCAATGAGTCGCTCAAACTCCCCGCTTTGGAGTTTGGCAGTACCCTTAAACACCATATGCTCTAGAAAATGAGCCATTCCATTAATCTCGTTGGACTCTACCGCAGAACCCACGTTTAACCAAAGGCTTAAATTCACGGCCTCTACAGGCATCTGTTCTGCAACAATCATTAAACCGTTGGGTAAGCGATGGCGCTTGGGAGCGTTCAAGCGAGGCAGATGGGGGGACTTAAGAAGCGCTGAGGTCATGAAAAAAGTTTTACCGTAAGTATTTCTCCTTCTCTATGTTAGACACATCATTGGCTGCGTCTAGGGGTAATCTTACGGTCGTCGGGTGTACTCATACAGGTAAAGTAACGCTTCGGCGTAGGTTTTGCCGTTTGGCTCAGTTACTTCTAAATAGGCGTTGAGTTGTTCGGGCCGCGCCCCATCCCGGTACAAACTATAGGTATAGCCGCCATTGGAAAAGGTGAGTCGATAGGCGCTGTCTCGATCCTGGCTGACAATTCTCAAAGAACCGCTACCATCTTTGGCTTGGCTGATATAAGTTTTGGGGACATCGGGGCTAAATTCTTCGGAACAAATAATAATTTCGTAGTTAGTGCTTTCGGCGTAGGCGTAAAGTCCTGTATCGGTGGGACAGGTAGTAAATAAGTTAGAAGGGTCTAAAGGTCGCGCATCGCCGCGTATGGTGACTCTACCTGTGGCGGGGAGGGGTTCGGTGGGTTCGTAGTCGCGCAGGTAGTTGGGGTTGTCGCTATCGGCTTGAAAGGTGGGGCGATTTTGAGCAACACCTGGGGGTTGGCTGGTTTCGTTTGAACTTGGCGGGGTGGCGGGTTGTTCTGGGCTAGGTGCAACGGAGGGTTCAGGGTTGGGGCTGACTGCGGTTTGGGCGCTACTGCAACCGACGAGCAGGAGTAAACCAAGGCTCAAGGGGATGAGGTAGTGCAAGTTGGTAGATGGTTCGGGTTTCTGCATTTTCAATGGCTCCCAATGGCACAACAGGTATTGTTACTTTTCAGTATTTTTCACCACTGCTGCTTTTCAGGAGAAACACAGCCACATATAAAACCATCACACTTGGAGTTTATTCGGGAGGATCTCAGTTTAATTTAGAGAGCGCGATCGCCCTATCTCGTTTCAATCCCTAATAGGGATTAGGAGTAATTGCAATATGGATAGCCGTAGGGATTACCAGTAAAAAGGTTTAGTTTCAATCCCTAATAGGGATTAGGAGTAATTGCAATCGCAGTGGCTGTACAACCGTCAGCATTACCGCGCTTGTTTCAATCCCTAATAGGGATTAGGAGTAATTGCAATGGGGATTCACCTTAACGTTTTTTGGGTGAGTTTGCGAGTTTCAATCCCTAATAGGGATTAGGAGTAATTGCAATATTAGCTACCCACCTTCGTAACAACCTCAATCATCCTGTTTCAATCCCTAATAGGGATTAGGAGTAATTGCAATAAGAGGACAATGCTGCTGAAGTTTACAAACAGTTGTTTCAATCCCTAATAGGGATTAGGAGTAATTGCAATTCTGGCACCGGCTTCGAGGTGGATGAAATTTCGGAGCGCCTCGTTTCAATCCCTAATAGGGATTAGGAGTAATTGCAATCCTTGCGAATTTGTCGAAGCTGAAGCCCTCAGCGAAACCGTTTCAATCCCTAATAGGGATTAGGAGTAATTGCAATCTTCTTTTTTCTTGTTCCAAAGCTTGTCATCCCAGTTTCAATCCCTAATAGGGATTAGGAGTAATTGCAATTCTGCCACTGCTTCTGTACGATCAAAGGCTTTAGTTTCAATCCCTAATAGGGATTAGGAGTAATTGCAATGTGGCGTACGCCGCTCGGTTTGAATGGAGTGACGGGTTTCAATCCCTAATAGGGATTAGGAGTAATTGCAATCAGCAGCAATTCTTGAAAGGTAAGCACTGCTGTAGTTTCAATCCCTAATAGGGATTAGGAGTAATTGCAATAACCCTAGGATTGCTTGGATCGCTGCCTTCGTTTAATTTGTTTCAATCCCTAATAGGGATTAGGAGTAATTGCAATTTAGATTCCTAGTAGGCTTTTAAGCAATTAGAGTGTTTCAATCCCTAATAGGGATTAGGAGTAATTGCAATGATAGAGTTGCCAATAGCGCAAAACGATTCTACAGAAGGTTTCAATCCCTAATAGGGATTAGGAGTAATTGCAATAACCCAGCGACAGCGCGATCGAAGCTTTGACATGGAGTTTCAATCCCTAATAGGGATTAGGAGTAATTGCAATAATCGCATTTCTAGAAATCATGCCCGGATTATCGCTGTTTCAATCCCTAATAGGGATTAGGAGTAATTGCAATCTCCTTAATATGGATGATGGCACGCGGATTGAAGCGGTTTCAATCCCTAATAGGGATTAGGAGTAATTGCAATCTGACACGGGGGCATTATCTTTGATGCCTCCCTCTCAGTTTTTGTTTCAATCCCTAATAGGGATTAGGAGTAATTGCAATTAAAAATATTTCCCCTCCAGCTTCACTTAATCTAAGTTTCAATCCCTAATAGGGATTAGGAGTAATTGCAATTATTTTGGTTGGGAAAAGTCCCCTGTAACCAATCGTTTCAATCCCTAATAGGGATTAGGAGTAATTGCAATTTTTATTTTAAATACCGTTGTAGCCCAAAACCGCGTTTCAATCCCTAATAGGGATTAGGAGTAATTGCAATTTGAGGCGCGTCCTTGGCGTGGCGACTTACAACGTTTCAATCCCTAATAGGGATTAGGAGTAATTGCAATTTTATCAAATTAGCGAAAGTTCGCGCCCGTTTCTCGTTTCAATCCCTAATAGGGATTAGGAGTAATTGCAATCTTTTG
Source organism: Desertifilum tharense IPPAS B-1220 (assembly GCF_001746915.1). Taxonomy (NCBI): domain Bacteria; kingdom Bacillati; phylum Cyanobacteriota; class Cyanophyceae; order Desertifilales; family Desertifilaceae; genus Desertifilum; species Desertifilum tharense. The sequence continues at coordinate 138,392 of NZ_MJGC01000088.1, read as the reverse complement.
AGGGGAATTGTTGGCTAGCTTTTAGTCCCATGCGTCAAGTTTCAATCCCTAATAGGGATTAGGAGTAATTGCAATCTCTAGATATTGAAGCCAGAAATAAAGGCAAATCGTGTTTCAATCCCTAATAGGGATTAGGAGTAATTGCAATGCGCTCTAGATAACGGATACAGACATAAGCAGGAGTTTCAATCCCTAATAGGGATTAGGAGTAATTGCAATCACTTGCCTTGGTATCTGTCGCCTTGATCGAGATTTCGTTTCAATCCCTAATAGGGATTAGGAGTAATTGCAATACTTGTTGACGCTTTCTTTTCGGAGGCGCTAGGCATTGTTTCAATCCCTAATAGGGATTAGGAGTAATTGCAATGGGCATTATCTTTAATGCCTCCCTCGGAATTTCTGTTTCAATCCCTAATAGGGATTAGGAGTAATTGCAATCCTCAGATCAGGTTAAAGCCAGCTTACAGGGCGTTGTAAAGTTTCAATCCCTAATAGGGATTAGGAGTAATTGCAATTCCCAGTTGCGTATCCGCTTAAAAATATCCAGCTTAAGGTTTCAATCCCTAATAGGGATTAGGAGTAATTGCAATGCTTAACGTCTCGCGATTGCGGCCGGGGTTAAAGTTTCAATCCCTAATAGGGATTAGGAGTAATTGCAATCTTTTTAGGTGGTGAGTTTATGAATAAGTGGTTAAGTTTCAATCCCTAATAGGGATTAGGAGTAATTGCAATCCTTACCAGGTGATGTTGGCAGTGGTGGAATGAGTTTCAATCCCTAATAGGGATTAGGAGTAATTGCAATATGCCCCGGAAGAAATCTGAGCCAGAGCCAGAAGTGGTTTCAATCCCTAATAGGGATTAGGAGTAATTGCAATAACGGTCTGCCGCTAGCTGTAGCGGGTGTGCTAGGGGATTCGTTTCAATCCCTAATAGGGATTAGGAGTAATTGCAATCTAAGATTCCGGGATTCAGGTTCTCAGAGTTTCCGGTTTCAATCCCTAATAGGGATTAGGAGTAATTGCAATCGGATGAAGCAAGGCAATACCACAGTCGCGGCGGCGTTTCAATCCCTAATAGGGATTAGGAGTAATTGCAATTCGGCAGCTTGGGCGAATCCATGCGCTATGTCGGGTTTCAATCCCTAATAGGGATTAGGAGTAATTGCAATGAAGGCTACCACTGCATGGCAAGCTCTTAGCGGCAAGTTTCAATCCCTAATAGGGATTAGGAGTAATTGCAATCCGATGAATGGGAGCTTTTAACCGCAGCTTAAATCGAAGTTTCAATCCCTAATAGGGATTAGGAGTAATTGCAATACAAAGCTAAGGACAATCGGATATTTAAGCAAGCCGTTTCAATCCCTAATAGGGATTAGGAGTAATTGCAATGTTGAAAGAGGCCCAAGCCGCAATCAGGCTAAAAGTTTCAATCCCTAATAGGGATTAGGAGTAATTGCAATCTTAAAAATCAACTAGAAGCCATCAAGATAGATCGGTTTCAATCCCTAATAGGGATTAGGAGTAATTGCAATTTTTCATCTCCGGATCTCCCCCCCCGGCGGCTTTGTTTCAATCCCTAATAGGGATTAGGAGTAATTGCAATTTGCAATGCTACAACTTGCTCGTCTCTTTCAAAAATCGAATACACTCCAGGTTTCAATCCCTAATAGGGATTAGGAGTAATTGCAATGTATGCCCTCTAGGGGTATCCTGCCAGCGACAAGGGTTTCAATCCCTAATAGGGATTAGGAGTAATTGCAATGCGCTGATTAAAAATATACAAGCAAAAGTGGGGAAGTTTCAATCCCTAATAGGGATTAGGAGTAATTGCAATCACAGTTGTACCCTGATGTCTGGGGTAGCCTCTTCTCCCTGGTTTCAATCCCTAATAGGGATTAGGAGTAATTGCAATCAAAGCGGGGCCGTTTTGCGTGAAACGATGAAGAGTTTCAATCCCTAATAGGGATTAGGAGAAAATCCCCTGATGGGGTTCTAGAATTACGCTTTGGAACGATGAAGAGTTTCAATCCCTAATAGGGATTAGGAGTAATTGCAATCCCCAGGTATGATTTAAGGTCTGAAGTTTTCTCCAGTTTCAATCCCTAATAGGGATTAGGAGTAATTGCAATCACCTACTCCGAGCAGCAAGGTAAAACCGACGTTCAGTTTCAATCCCTAATAGGGATTAGGAGTAATTGCAATTCATTGCTTTGGTTGGTGGCTACCAGTCCGGAGAAGGTTTCAATCCCTAATAGGGATTAGGAGTAATTGCAATGTAAGCCTGCAACTCTCGCTTGAGGCGATCGTTTGTTTCAATCCCTAATAGGGATTAGGAGTAATTGCAATTCACTTCATCTTCGTTTTCCGCCTGAGCCAACAGTGTTTCAATCCCTAATAGGGATTAGGAGTAATTGCAATCGCGGTCTTCTGGAACCCTTGACTTATGTAGTTTTCGAGGTACGCTTGCGCGAGACTGACTCCAATGTACCATAGGGGACTGCAAAAAGATAGACAGAAACGCCAGAAACCTTACTGGGCAAGGTGCGCGACGTGTTTTGAGAGGGTGTTTCTTGTAACTTAGACTAGACAAGAGTTCTAGCGATTTTCTTAGAGAGGGAAAAATCCACACCCACCCCCTCGCGCAGAGCGTACCGCTAGAATAAAGTTATTAAGAATTGTAAATTATTAACGCATGAGTTCGACTAAACCGCGAGTCGTCGTCATTGGTGCTGGTATTGGAGGCCTAACCGCCGCCGCCCTTTTAGCCCATCAAAATTATCCCGTCACCGCGTTCGATTTAGCAATTGTCCCCGGTGGGTGCGCTTCCACCTTCAAGCGCAAAGGCTTTACCTTTGATGTGGGTGCAACCCAAGTCGCGGGGTTAGAACCGGGGGGTATCCACAAGCGGATTTTTGACGAACTTGAATTAGAGATTCCCGATGCTACTCCCTGCGATCCGGCTTGTGCTGTATTTTTACCCACCGAAAGCCAACCGATCCAAGTTTGGCGAGATCCCGAACGGTGGAAAGCCGAACGCCAACAACAGTTTCCGGGTAGCGAACCCTTTTGGCAACTTTTAAATACATTATTCCAAGCCAGTTGGAAATTCCAAGGACGAGATCCGGTTTTACCGCCCCGGAATTTGTGGGATTTGGGACAATTAATCAAAGCCGTTCGTCCCGATACGCTGATTACTGTTCCTTTTACCTTAGCAACGGTTGGCGATGCCTTGCGCTGGTTTGGCTTGGCGGATAACCTGCGGCTGAGAACCTTTTTAGATATGCAGTTGAAACTGTATTCTCAAGTGGATGCAGAAGAAACGGCCTTACTTTATGCAGCAACCGCTTTATCGGTATCCCAGGAACCTCAAGGCTTGTATCATTTACAGGGAAGTATGCAGGCTTTAAGCGATCGCCTCTGCTTGGCTTTAGAACGCGAGCGCGCAAAATTGCGAATGCGCCACAGAGTTGAACGCATCCACACCCACAACGGTATCCCCACAGGCGTCACCGTTCGCAACGCCAAAACCGGGGAAACTTGGATAGAACCCGCCGATATCATTATCGCTAACGTCACCGTCCAAAACCTCATCCAACTCCTAGACGGCACATCCGACACCACCACCCAGCAACGCATGGCGGGATATCGGCGGCGCGTCGATAAACTCCCTGATGCTTCAGGCGCGTTTGTCATCTATCTTGGGGTAGACCAAAGTGCAATTCCCCCCGACTGTCCGCCGCATTTACAATTTCTCTACGATTATGATGGCCCCATCGGCGAAAATAACTCCTTATTTGTCTCCGTGAGTCATCCTGGCGATGGACGCGCCCCCCAAGGAAAAGCCACTATTATTGCATCGTCCTTTACCGATCCGCGAGCTTGGTGGCAGTGTAGCGATTATCAGGCGCTCAAACAACACTATACCGATAGTGCGATCGCCCGTTTAAGTCAATATTTCCACCTCACCCCCGAAACCCTCATCCACATTGAAGCCGCCACCCCCCGCACCTTCGCCCATTTTACCGGACGCGATCGCGGTATCGTCGGCGGCATCGGTCAGCGCCTCCCCACCTTCGGACCTTTCGGTTTCGCCAACCGTACCCCCCTCCCCAACCTCTGGTTAGTCGGAGACTCCACCCACCCCGGAGAAGGAACCGCAGGCGTATCCTATTCCGCCTTAACCGTCGTTCGACAAATCCTTTCTTGAGTGCTGAGGGTGGGGAGATGGGGGGAAGAAGGGAGTTGGGAATTGGGAGTTGGGGGTTGGGGAAGAAGAGATAGAAAAACTTGCTAACTATTAACTCAGCACTCTATTCCCCACTCAGCACTCAGCACTCACTTCCCCACTCGGAACTCGGAACACCGCTACGCGGAAGCAAGCTACGGAACTTTGCACTCCTTCCCCCACTCAGCACTCAGCACTTTACACTCAGCACTTAAAAAACCCACTCAGCACTCACTTCCCCCCACCTCCCCATCTCCCCATCCCCCCACCCTCTTCCCCACTCAGCACTCAGCACTTTACACTCAGCACTTAGAGAAGCACTCAGCACTTTACACTCAGCACTAAGAGAAGCGATGCAAGTAACAGAAATTCAAACCACTTTAGACACCTTTTTTGGCGATACGGCGCGGTTATTGGCTCCCGGATCGTGGCAAGTTGAAACGCCGGATTTTCGGTTGCTCGTGCTATTATCGGACGATCGCTCCTGGCTGCGGTTGTTAATCCCCATCTTACCGGCTCAGGAAGCCTTGCCCTTTTTGGAACAGTGGCTAGAAGAAAACTTTGACGCTACCCAAGAAACCCGTTACGCCTTGAACCAAAACGTGCTTTGGGGGGTGTATCAGCATTCTACGGCTAGTTTAGCCCCAGAAGACTTTCAAAGCGCGATCGCCCGCTTGCTAGAATTACGCCAAAATGGATTATCTAACGCCTTTGACACCTATGTCGATCGGCGCGTTCGCAGCATTATCCTCGCCGCCAAACAACAAGGACAAAGTTTAGAATCTACTTTACAAACCCTCAACCGCTTTTACGAAGAGGGCGTCATGGGAGAATTATCGCAGACTGGAGAGAGTCGCGATCGCATCCTCGCTGCATGGCAACGCCGCCTAGAAGCCCTATGGTCTGAGGTGGAAGGGTAAACTGGAGGATGGATCGTTATCACCCTCCTCAATCAAATCTAGATTTATCCTGTGTTGGGTTTCGTTCCTCAACCCAACCTACCTGACCTAACCCGCAGATGGACGCCCCAGTTAATGAAGTGCGAAAATAATGGCAAAATGGGGAAGCTTTGCATCAGTCCACCCTATCCCCAACAGTTGCAAATTGATTTCCACTTCAATTTCTGCGGAAAACTATCCAGCAATTCGCGCCTTTATTCAAGACCAGGCGGTTCAAGCGGCTACCTTTAATTCTAACATTCATCCTGATGATGAAATGTTCTCTTTTCTGTTGGACTTTTATCAAGGCAATACAGAAAAAGCGCTGTTGGCTTATTTTAAGTCTGGTCAAGAGGTTATGGATCGGGTCAGACAAATTATTGAGTGGAAATTTGGTAACTTTGAAAAGTTAGAGAGTTTTCTTGATTTTGCCTGCGGTTATGGGCGTTTTACCCGCTTTTTGGTTCAAGAACTTTCTCCAAAGCGAATCTGTGTTTCTGATATCTATACAAGTGCGGTTGATTTTCAGAAACAACAGTTTGGCGTCCAAGGAATTTATTCTACAACAAACCCGACTGAGTGGAAGTGCGATCGCACCTTTGATTGCATCTTAGTCGCCTCGTTATTTAGCCACCTCCCCGAACCTACTTTTATCGCTTGGCTTGCTAAACTTTATAATCAACTTTCTCCTCAAGGTATCTTATTATTCAGCGTTCACGATAGCGCCATCTTACCCGCCGGACAGCAAATGCCAGAGAGCGGTATTTGTTTTGTAGAAGATAGCGAAAGTAAATCTTTGAGTACCCAGGAATATGGCTCAACTTGGGTAACGGAAACCTTTGTGCAGCGGGCAATTCAACAAGCAACCGGAGCATCCTTACCCTATTATCGGATTAAAAAAGGGCTGTGGCAGCAAGATTTATATATTCTGGCTAAAAATCCCGATACTCAGTTTTCTAGTCTCCAAGTTAAAAGTATGCCGCGAGGCTATTTAGGCAAGTGTTTTATCAATAATAAATATCGCTTGCAATTACAAGGTTGGGCGATTGATTTAAGTCCGAATGAATCTATAAAAACGGTTCAGATTTGGATTAATGGTCAGCTTAAACAAGAATGCTTGCCCATTACCGAACGACCTGATGTAGCAGAATTGCTAGGAGTAGACCGCATTTTGAAAGCGGGATGGGTCTGTTCTTGTCCTTTAGACTTTGCTACTCCAATCGATCGGACAATTTTACTGATAAAAATTATTAGTACATCGGGTATTGAGCGGCTGATTCATGTTAGTATTCTTGAATCTGCATTAACAAAACCCCTGCCCGACCAATTTGAAATTCCTGAAACTGTCTCTGAAACAATTCCCTTAGATCGACGAATTAAAGCAGGCTGGAGAACGGTTAGAGAACAATTGAATATCCAAGAAAAAAAGGGGTGGATCAAAGGAAGTTTAGATGAAGTAGAAACGCTAACCTCAACTTACTTCGTCTTAAAAGGTTGGGCGGCTGACACTTCTTTGAATTCTCAGATCGCAGACGTGCAGATTTGGATCAATGACCAACTGATTCAACGCTCTCTACCCTTTATTCCCCGCATTGACGTGGCTCAGTTTTTAGGAGACGAACGCTTACTCAACTGTGGCTGGACTTGTGCGATAGAGTGGAAAGGCTGCGATCGCAGCGATCGCCTTATCGTCAAAGCCATTAGCAGCAATCAAACCGAACGCATCCTCTATCAAGATTTCCTGCAAGCCGCTTTGAAGCTAAACCATGTCAACTGAAACCTACCGCCAACAATTCCCCGCCTTAGCCGATAAAGCCTATTTTAACTATGGCGGTCAAGGGCCAATGCCACAAGCTGCCCTTGATGCCATTATCCAAACCTATCAACAGATTCAATCCTTGGGGCCGTTTTCCAATCAAACCAACGCGTGGATAGGAGAAGCCAACCAAAAAACCCGCGCTTGTATTGCTCAAGAACTCAACGTTCCCCTCACTAGTATCGCCTTAACTGAAGATGTCTCTGTAGGGTGTAATATTCCCCTCTGGGGTCGAGTCTGGCAAACTGGAGAACGCATCCTATTAACTGACTGCGAACACCCTAGCATTATCGCCGCCGCCCAAGAAATTAGCCGTCGTTTTGGGGTAGAACTCGATTTTTGCCCTCTAATGGCGACTCTAAACCAGGGAAACCCTACAGATGCAATCGCCTCCGCCATTCAACCCCAAACCCGCCTGATTGTCATTAGCCACATTATTTGGAACACCGGACAGGTTTTACCCCTAGGCGAAATTGTCCAAGCCTGTAAAGCCATCAACCCTAGCGTGCGGATCTTAGTCGATGCGGCTCAATCCGTCGGCTCTATGCCCCTCAATTTAACCGCAGATGGCGTTGATTACTACGCTTTTACCGGACATAAATGGCTGTGCGGGCCTGAAGGCGTAGGGGGATTATACGTGCATCCAGACGCCTTAGAAGACCTGCATCCCACCTTCATCGGCTGGCGAGGAATTGTCAGCGATGCGAGTGGTTCCCCCATCGGCTGGAAACCCGACAGTCGGCGCTATGAAGTCGCCACCTCCGCCTATCCATTATGGATGGGGTTACAAGCTGCGATCGCGCTGCATCAAACCTGGGGAACGCCGCAAGAACGCTATCAGCAAATCTGTCACCTCAGCACCACCCTCTGGGAAAAGCTGCAAACCCTCCCCCAAGTTCGCACCCTCAAAACCACTCCCCCCACCTCTGGTTTAATCTCATTTCAACTCGAAAACCAACAACATCCCCAACTTGTCCAATTCTTAGAACAACAGGGAATCTTCATCCGCACCCTAAAAAATCCAGACTGCGTAAGAGCCTGCGTCCACTACTTTACTCTCCCTAGCGAACTGGATCGCCTCATCGATGGAATTCAAGCTTTTCAGTAGAGGATCGAGTACGCCAAAATAGTAAATAGCGGTTTCGCGGACAAATCTGATTATGGTTTTGAGAACTAATTCTGATTGGGACTTGTCAGTTGATAATCGTAACGGTCAACTCGCTCTTGTTGTTGAAGTTAAGCGCAAAACCAATGTCTCACCAGAGTGGGCCGCAAAGCTACGTCAAAATATCCTTGCACATGGAACTTTTCCAAAAGCCCCGTATTTTTTGATGGTTTTTCCAGATCAATTTTACCTCTGGTCTAATGCTGAGGCCGATCGCGATCGGAGCGAACCTACCTACATTATTGATGCCTCCCCAATTCTTCAACCCTATTTTGAGCGAGCAGGAGTAACTGCTGACCAAATTAGTGGCGATAGTCTAGAACTCATCGTGACATCTTGGCTTGGAGAGATTATTCATTCAGATCGAATTCCTGACAACATTGATGCTTCTCAACAATGGCTAATTGAGTCAGGGCTTTATACTGCCTTAGTTGGAGGTAAGTTGTGTAGGTTGGGTTGAGGTACGAAACCCAACAGCAGCCAGCATAGGACTTTCAGCAGTGAGTGTCAGTCAATCAGGATTAGGAGACAGAAGGTTTTCTAGCTGCCAGTGTAGGTGGAGAGCAATGGCGATCGCGCTTTGTGAGCATTCACTGCAATCGAGGTTTCGGCAGCGGGTGCAGTGGGAAAATGGCTGGTATCGGTGACTCTGTGGTATCACCAGCACAGAAGCCAGGTTTTGGCGTTCGTTTTCTGATTCCCACCTCCCAACTTTGCTATAAACTGTGGAATGTCAATCTAGGTAGAACACCAATGGAAATCGGTCAGAAGGTCAAAGTGCGTCGTCTGCGCGATCGCGTATCGGCGGCGACTGTCAATAAGCTAAAACAAAACCCAGTGGGGACTGTAGCCGGATATAAACCCCTCGATGGTCAGGAAGTGGGAATTGTCGTCAAATTCGACGATCAGTTTGCCACTTGGTTTTTTGAAGATGAGCTAGAACCGATTTCCTAGCCCTTCTCCCGATGGGGAGTGTCGAGAACTTCGCTAAACTGAAACACGATCCTATTGGTTATAGAGAAGAAGACATGGCCCTAATTCTGACATTTTTGGGCAAAGGTGGCACGGGTAAAACCACGATCGCGATCGCGGCGGCGAAACAGCTTGCGGCTCAGGGAAAGCGCGTTTTGCTTGCGTTCACCGAACCCGCGTCAGCAACAGCGTTATTATTAGGCACCCCCATCGGTTCAACTTGTACTGAAGTGGCTGCTAATTTAGAAGCCGTCGTTCTGCACAGTACCGAATTGCTAGAGAAAAGTTGGGAGGAAGTGAAGAAACTGGAAGCCCAGTATGTCCGCACTCCCTTCTTTAAATCGGTCTATGGGCAGGAATTGGGAATTTTACCGGGAATGGACAGCGCTTTAGCCCTGAATGCCATCCGCGAGTACGAACAAAGCGGCAAATACGATGCGATCGTTTACGATGGTGCAGGCGATCGCGAAAGCTTGCGAATGCTGGGCATCCCGGAAATCGCCAGTTGGTATATCCGGCGGTTCCGCCAAGTGTTTATTGACTCCGATCTCGGTAAGAATTTATCTCCGTTCCTCGGCCCGATTAGTTCTGCTGTCTTAAATGTAGACTTAACCCAAGATAATTTTTCCGGCCCCACCAAGCAAGTCAACAATATTTTAGATGACGGCAAAGAGGCGATCGCTAACCCGCAGCGCGTCGCCGCCTACCTCGTCACCACGGGCGATCCAGTCGCGATCGCCACAGCCCGCTACCTGTGGGGCAGCGCCCAACAAGTCGGCTTAACCGTAGGTGGCGTCATCCTCAATAAATCCGTCATGCCCGATACCGAAGCCGCAGAAGCCGCAGCCTCCTTGCAAGACCTTTATCAATTCTTCGATCGCGAACTCACCGCTACGGACACAACCAGCGAAGAATTTGTCAACTTACCCGTCAGCATCGTACCCTACAGCGCCGTCCATGCTTGGGAACCGATTATGGCAGCCTTACCCAACTTGGCTCAAACCCCTCAATCCCCTGCCCCTCTGACCATTAACATTAACGAACGCAAAGTTACCCTTTTCTTACCCGGATTTGATAAAAAACAAGTGAAACTCACGCAATATGGCCCGGAATTAACCATTGAAGCCGGCGATCAGCGGCGGAACATCCTCCTTCCGCCCCAACTCAGCGGCAAACCCGTCACGGGTGCAAAATTCCAAGAGGGTTATTTGATCGTATCGTTCTAGAAAGCGAGAAATTGGGACTTGAGACAATGTGAAAGCGCGATCGCCCTTTCTCAGTACAGTGTCATCAAGTTCCAGTTGAATTGTTTTCAACAGAATCTTACGATGCTGTTTGAGGGTCAGGTCGTTGGACTCCCGTAAAACAAATCCCATACGCTTTAGCCCGTGGGAGTGACAATTACAGCGTGTATTGGTAAAAACCATGACAACGGACGAAACGCCATCAAACCGTAGTGCCAAAACCCGACAGATGCTAGGGATGCGGGGTGCCTCTTCTGGAGAAACCAACCTCTGGAAAATTCGCCTGCAACTGATGAAACCGATCACTTGGATACCGCTGATCTGGGGAGTCGTTTGCGGTGCAGCCTCCTCCGGCAATTTCCGGTGGAATTTAGAAAATGTCTTAATCGTCGCCGCCTGCATGTTACTATCAGGCCCTTTGCTGGCAGGGTATACCCAAACCCTGAACGATTTTTACGATGCCGAAATTGACGCCATCAACGAACCCTATCGCCCCATTCCCTCCGGCGCAATTTCCCAAGAGCAAGTCACCGCTCAAATTTGGATCTTACTGCTGGCTGGGATTGGCATCGCCTACATTTTAGATGTCTGGGCCGGTCATACGGGTAAAACTGTTGCCGCTTTAGCTGTGGGTGGCAGCTACATTTCCTATATTTACTCTGCACCGCCGCTGAAACTCAAGCGCAACGGTTGGCTGGGTAACTATGCCTTGGGTGCCAGTTATATTGCCCTACCCTGGTGGGCGGGTCATGCTTTATTTGGCGAACTCAACTGGAAAATCGTCATTCTCACCTTAATTTACAGCTTGGCCGGTTTGGGAATTGCCGTCGTCAACGATTTCAAAAGCGTTGAAGGGGATCAAAAATTAGGCTTGAACTCCTTACCCGTCATGTTTGGCATCACCACCGCCGCTTGGATTTGCGTTTTAATGATTGACGTGTTTCAATTGGGCGTTGCCGGTTATTTAATGAGCATTCACGAGAATCTTTATGCCACGATTCTGATCTTGCTCGTTATTCCCCAAATTACGTTCCAGGATATGTACTTTCTTCGCAATCCTATAGAAAATGATGTGAAATATCAGGCAAGCGCCCAACCCTTCCTGGTGTTGGGAATGCTCGTTACGGCTTTAGCTTTGGGTCATGCCGGTATTTAGGACGATCCACCCCCCCAAGACAACCTGCTGCTACCATTTGTTTATTTCGTGAGCGTGAGGATCTGAGATTGTGGCGAATTTTCTCTCCCGATTTATCGATAAATCGAGCGAACCCAGTCCATCTAAAGGGGTTGAACCCGAAACGCTAACCCCAGAGGTTGATTCCGAAGCCGTCGCTTCACAGGAGGCGGAAGCTTCCCTAGATCCTCAAGCACCGCCGCCTAAAAAAATTCCAGCACTCGCCATTGCTAAATCCACTTGGCGATGGATCAATCGTGGCAAGCCGATTTATCGCCGTCCCCTGTTCTGGGCGACTTTGGTAATTGGGGGAGGCGCGATCGCAACGGGTCGGGCAATTTATCAGTTTGAGCAAGCGCTGCCCGATCCGAGTGCGGTTCTCACGTTCGTTCGCGACGAAACGCTAACGATTTTAGCAGCCGATAATAGTATTCTTCAGCAGCGCGGCCCGGCAACTCGCGAAAAACTGCCGATTGAAAAAATTCCCCAAGTGATTCAAGACGCCTTCATTGCCTCAGAAGACCGTCGCTTTTATCAGCATGATGGCGTAGACTACCGGGCAATTGTCCGCGCTACCCTGGCGAATTTATCGGCTAGGGTGGTCGCAGAAGGGGGCAGTACGATTACCCAACAGCTAGCGCGGGTGGTGTTTCTGAGTCCAGAACGCAGCCTGACTCGCAAATTGCGCGAGGCTCGGATTGCCCAGAAAATTGAAGAAGAGTTGAGCAAAGAACAAATTCTCGAACGCTATCTCAATTTGGTCTACCTGGGATCGGGGGCCTACGGGGTAGCGGATGCCGCTTGGGTCTATTTTAGTAAAACCGTCGATCAACTCACCCTGCCGGAAGTGGCTACCATTGCCGGTTTGCCACCCGCCCCCAGTAACTACTCGCCTCTAGAAAACCCCGATATTGCCCTGCAACGGCGCAATATTGTGTTGCGGCGGATGGAAGAGGTGGGGCAAATTACCCCCCAGGAATCCACCGCAGCCCAGGCGGCCCCTTTGGGTTTAAATCCGAGTCCGCCCAAGCGGTTTGATGTCAAAGCGCCTTATTTTACCTCCTATGTGGAGCAACAACTTCCCAAGCTGGTGCCCCCAGAAGAGTTGGCCGTGGGAGGATTGACGGTAGAAACCACCTTAAATATGCGCTGGCAGGCGATCGCGGAAAAAGCCGTGAAAAACGCCATTGAAATTGACGGGCCGGCCCAAGGCTTTGAACAAGCGGCGCTGGTGGCGGTCGATCCCCGCAACGGTCAAATTAAAGCGATGGTGGGGGGTCAAGATTTTAATCAAAACCAATTTAATCGCGTCACCCAGGCGCAACGGCAACCGGGTTCAACGTTTAAGACGTTTGTGTATACGGCGGCGATCGCGGCAGGCTTCTCGCCCTACGATGGCTATCTAGACTCGCCCTATACCGTGGATGGGTATAAACCCGAAAACTACGGCAAAACCTTTAGAGGGTGGGTGTCGATGGATAATGCCCTCACCGCTTCCATTAATATTGTGGCGGTGAAAGTGCTGATTGATGTCGGTTTTGAACCCGCGATCCGGATGGCGAAGGAAATGGGGATTGTTTCAGAACTCAAGCCCTATTACACCCTAGCGTTGGGCGCGTTGGAAGTGAATTTGCTCGAACTCACCAACGCCTATGGCACCCTGGCCGCGAAAGGGAAATTTAACGAAGCGCATGGAATTCGCCGCGTCCTCAACCGCCGGGGAGAGGTGATTTTTGATGGGAAATATAAAGCGCGCCAAGCCGTCGATCCCAATAGCGCCGCCATTATGACCTGGATGTTGGAAGGCGTAGTCAAGTCGGGGACGGGACGACCGGCCTATTTGAGCGATCGCTCTGTGGCAGGTAAAACGGGAACCTCCGAACAAGCCCGCGATTTGTGGTTTGTCGGCTATATTCCCCAACTGGTTACGGGGGTTTGGTTAGGGAATGATGATAATTACCCGACTTGGGGAAGCAGCGGGACGGCGGCTTTTACCTGGGGTGAATTTATGTCAGAAGTGGCTAAAGATATCCCCGCCGAGAAATTCCCAGACTTACCCACCCTCGAAGGTCGCAAAGGCAGTATTAAGGCTCAACCCGTCACGCCCAGACAGGTGATTGTCGGCCCCATTCCAGCCCCCAATACCGGCAGCCAAAATAGTTCGGGCGGTAACAGCTATTCCGAACCCGAACCTGCTTATCAAGAGCCGTATTACGAAGAGCCGTATTATAACGATCAATGGTAAGAAGACCGGGGTTAATTGCCAAAACACCAAGGAGGAAATTTTGTTAAGCGAATACCATAGAAAAAAGCTACTGCATCACTTTCGCTGCCTAGATGCCGATCGCTCCAATTTTATTGGTCAGGAAGATGCTGAGATTTTTGCCTCAAGGTTTGCCCAGCTTCGTAACGCAGAGCCGGGTTCGGAGATGCACAAAGAGATATTGTCTAAGTGGCTCCATATTTGGGAAAACTTTTGGTCTAAAGCGGATGCGGATGGAGATGGCAAGGTAAGCCCGGAAGAGTTTTGTCAGGGCATAGAAGAAGCGGTTGCAAATCCAGATTACGAAGACCCTTTAATCGAGATTTTATTTGACATCGTTGATTTAGACGGTGATGGTCAAATATCAGCCGAAGAGCATCGCCTGTTCTTCAGCGCGTTTGAGATGGATGCGGAGACATCGGCTTTTGTCTTCTCCAAGCTTGATACCGATCGGGACGGCATCCTCAGCAAACCAGAGTTTGTTTCTGCTAAGAGGGAGTTTTTAACTGCAAAGGAACCGGGTGCTGTAGGTAACTGGTTTTGGGGTTCTGTGGATTAATGCAGACTCAAATCCCTAGTTAGCCGATCCAACTTTCACACCCCTGATGCTTTCGTCGGTTGGATTAGCGTAACTCAACGAAACCGCTGATACAGTTGGGTTTTACAACCTCTAATCCAACCTCTAAAAAAGATAGGTCAAGCCGGAAGACCTGCGGATTTCTCGCGATTTTGGTCGCCTCTCCCACCTCAGCTACCGTGTATACATAAGTTTTCTAGTATTGTTCTACAAGGTTTTGATCCCCCCTAGCCCCCCTTACAAAGGGGGGGAACCGGAATCAAAGTCCCCCTTACTTCTAGCGCAGCGGCGCGTCAGCGCGGGGATTTAGGGGGATCTCAATTAGATTTAGGGTTCTTACACTAGATGTGTATACACGGTAGCCCACCTCAGAGAGAATCAATACTTCGCGGTTTTCCTCCCTCTTGCGGTATTCATTTGCTGTTGAATCTTCAGAAGGGAGGATGGATTGTTTGGGGATTTATTTATATTCTAGTGTTAGCGTTCAATAATAAGAGGTTAAATTCTTATGCAACTATTCATGGGCATTGCTTCAGAAGCATCTCACTTTCCCGTATCATTTACACTCGTTTATGTTGTTGGTTTTATTGCAGCCGTTACGTTAGGTTCCGTTGCTTGGTATAACTCCAAGCGCCCTGTGGGTTGGGAAGATAAAGAACGCCCGGATGTGGTTCCCAAGGTGAATAAAGAAGAAACCCCTGGCGTTGGCAACCCTAAATAGTTCGCCGAGGTCTGATTTTGGCAACTTTCTAGGAGGCTGAACCTGCGGGCAGCCTCATTTTTTTGCCAGTTGTACCATAAAAAAGCCGTCCATGTGGTGGCGATGGGGCCACAGCTTAATCCAACCCTCAGCAGAGGCGAAGGGGGCGATCGCGCTATCGGCTGCTGGCGGTAAAATTGACCAATCGGGATGGGCGTCTAAGAAAGCAGCGATCGCGCTTTCATTCTCAGCTCGGTGTAACGTACAAGTCGAATAAACTAGCGTTCCCCCCGGCTTCACCCAACGGGCTGTCGCATTGAGTAATTCCCCTTGCAACACGGTTAACTCTTGGACAGATTCCGGGGTTTGTCGCCAGCGGGCATCAGCGTGACGGTGTAGGGTGCCTAAACCCGAACAAGGGGCATCGAGCAGCACGCGATCGGCTTTCCCGTCAAAATCGAGGAAATCGCGGCTATCAGCAATGCAAATCTGTACCGACTCTAAACCGAGGCGTTCGGTATTGTAGATTAATTTCTTCAGGCGAGAAGGAGTGCGATCGCAAGCCACCACCACACCGCGATCGCCCATCAGTTCGGCAATATGCGTCGTTTTTCCCCCCGGTGCTGCACAGGCATCAATAATCATCTCATCGGGTTGGGGGTTAAGTAAGTAAGCCACCAATTGGGCGCTGCTATCTTGTACCACCCAATGCCCTTCGCGAAAACCGGGTAACTTCTCAATCGCCCCAATACTGCCCGTCAGACGCAACCCCTGGGGTGAATAAGGCAAAGGCTGTACCTCCACCCCCCAAGCTTGGAGTTGGGCTTCTACCTCCGCGCGAGTCGTCCGTAGGGGATTGACGCGCAAATCGATGGTAGGCGTTTGATTAAAAAAGGCGCAGAGTTCTTCCGTTTCAGCTTCTCCCAACTCTGTTAACCACCCTTCTACGATCCAGTCGGGGTAGCTGTATTCAATCCCCAAACGCTCAATTGCTGAAGCAGGGGCAGGATCGGGAAAAGGGCGATTTTCCGAACGTCGGTGAGACGAACGCAATAAACCATTGACAAAGCCTGCCAAGCCGCGAAACCCATTGGTTTTGGCGAGTTCTACCGTGGTATCCACAGCCGCCGCCGCCCGTACTTGGTCGAGATAGTGGAGTTGATACAATCCCAAATGCAGGATTGTGCGGAGATCGGGGGGTTGTTGATCGGCTGGTTTTTTCGCCAGTTGGTCAATACGGAAATCGAGCGATCGCATCCGGCGGACGCTACCATACACCAATTCTGTGACAAAGCGCCGATCGACCCCTTCTAACTGGGATTGGCGCAACCAGCGATCGAGAGCCACATCGGCGTAAGCTCCTCGCCGATGCACGTCCCGCAATGCAAAAAAGGCGATTTGGCGAGGAGTTTCGGTCATGAATTCAAAAGGTAGCGGCGATAAAGGAGCAAAGACGCACGGGAAATAGCACGCCTCTACTCAATTGTGTCTTGAATTTTGGCAGTTTGCCTGCTGTTATAGAAAGCCTTTGCGAGCCTTTTTCTTACCTTTGGCTTTGGCTTTGGTTTTGTTGACTTCGGCAACTGCGGTTTGGAAAAGTTCATGGAGATGAACCGGAACGCTGGCAATTTCGGGCAGTTCGGGTTCTCGAAGTTTATGAAACTCTTGAATGAGTAAGGGTTCTAGATCGGTTTTGAGTTGAAAGTTGGGACGGTTGAGAACGGTTTGGAGCATTTGTTCGAGTCGATCGGGGTTTTGCTGGGCGAGTTGCTGCCAAACAAACCAGTTATATTGCGGCTCTTCTAGATATTTCCGCACCAGTGCTTCAGTATAGGAAACGCTTTGCCAGTCGGGATTATCGAGCAGCGCTTCAAATTTGGGATAGTTGGGGAGAAACATCTGTCCCCAGCGCGGATGGGTGAAGACGCGGACGTTTTCGGCGTTGCGGATCTCGTCGGGGAGGTTGGCTTTGGGCAGCACCATTTTGGATTTGCCCTTGTCATCGCCTTCTAAGAACCGATCGAGTTCTTGACTGTCAGCCCCGGCTTCTACGGCGGCGGCTTTGAGTTCGGTTTCATCGGCTCCCGCATCCTGCATAATTTCTTTAAGGGATTTGGAGCTATCAATTCCGGCAGCTTCGAGGCGTTGCTTCGCCATCTTTTCTTGCAGTTCGGTAATCTGCTTATTGATTTGGTAGCCCGATCCGGTAATGCGATCGCTCCCAAAATGCTCGACAAAGGCTTGGTGATAGGTGGCGACAGATTCCCAGGCTTCTTCTAATAAGTCGGGCGCGTCGCTGTAAAGGGAGGCTCGGTAATTTTGTTTGAATTCGCCGATGACGACAGCCAGTTTGGGTTTGCCTAGGTTCCCTTTGGTGATGCAAGGGCCCGAAAACATCCAGTAATCTGCTGTAACGGGGGCGATCCGACAGAGGACAATTTCCCCAAGCTGAAATCGCGACATCTCTTCAAGGGTGAGCGGATCGTTGGGTTTAACGAGGTAGTGCTTCGAGGTTAGCCAGTTCATCAGCTTAAAGCCGTCGGGCAGTTTTTCCTCGACTTCAAACAGGGCGATAAAACTTCGATGCCAGCTTGTGAGGAGATCGCGATCGCTCTCAGACAAATCTGAGCGACTGGCAATAAATAACTCAATGGGGGTTTTCTCGTTCACTTCCCCTTGGGTGAGAAATGTATCGGTAATCAGATTGCGTTGATTAATATCAAAGGGTTTTTGGTGAGAACGTTGAGCCACAAACGTTTCTAGGGCCGTGGCTAACTCTCCTTCCGCTTCTAAGACAAATTGAATTAACGCACTCTTGAGCGTTCTTGCTCGTTCCAATAGGGCATCCACAGCTTATTCTCGCTCAATACAACAAAGGTTGGGTTAGATCCCACAGCAGTTTGGTGGCGTTCTCGCGCCTCTACAGCACGAGAGAGCAAACGCGAGAACTCACCGTTCATTAACCCTTCAATAGTACCTGCTTTGCGAAATTAGGGTTGAAAATTGATGCTGAAGAATAAGCCTCGGTCTTGCGCGTTCTCGCCGCGATCGCTCAGGGTAATAAAGGGGACAGCATAATCGATCCGCACCACAAACCGGGGGAAGGGTTCCCACAGCAAACCTAAACCCCCGGCGGCCAAAAAGCGCTGTCTGGGGAGTTCGTTGGGGTTATCGCCTTTGTTCCACACGCCACCGCCTTCAATAAAGGGGATGAGTTGCATGGTGGGAATACCTGCTGCATCCCGTTGGATGGCGATGCGATCTTCGACAGAAAGGCGAAATCCGTTATCGCCAGAACGGGCATTTTGGCGATAGCCGCGCACCGACTGTCCCCCACCAATCACAAATTGTTGGGAAGGGAGGAGACTGTTGGGGGTGAGTTGAACATCAGCCAGGAAGATCAGCAGGTGATCGTTGCTTAAGCGCTGCACGCGCTGGACTTGCCCCAACCAGGCAACAAAACGGCTATCGGGGATGGGATCGCGGTTAATGGTGGCATCGAGCAAACCCGTACCGAGACTAAATTGCGATCGCAATGCCCACGCCCCACTGGGATCGCGCAGCACATATTCTTGACCAAAGCGAAAGACGCTGGTAATTGAATTCCCCTCTTCATCCGGGCCAATACCGAAGCCAAAGGGCTGATCGTTAAATAAGAAGGTTTGCCCCCGTTGGTGAGTAAACCCGACGGAGAGAGCCAACTCTTCTCGCGGGGAACGGATCAAGGGTTGGCGGAAGGCAATTTCATACAGTTGTTGTTTGCCGCGTATGTCTAATTCGCGAAAGTCAGGATCGGTAATTCGGTTCCAACTCGGAGCCACGCGCAAACTCACCGCCCCTTCTCTGGCGTTGACGGGAACGCGGTAGCTAAAGTCTAGAACGTTTGCCCCTCCAGTCAGCGTGCGGCTATAGAAGAAAAACATTTCATCGCCAAAACCAAACAGGTTGCGGTGGCGGAAATTCATGCCCATCCGTTCGGAACCGATGCTGGGCGGTGAATAATTATCAATAAAAAAGTTAACGTTATAAGGCTTGGCTTCGCTAACCCGGACAATTAAGATACTGCGATCGATATCGGTTCCGGCTCTCAGGCTGGCTTCAATATTTTGGAAGAGCGGATCGGCACGTAAGAGGCGCAATTGATCTTCTAGGGCGGCACTATTGAGCGGAACGCCAGCCCCTAGACGAATGCGCGATCGCACGTATTCGGGTCTGACGCGGCGCGTGCCTTCAATCTCAATGCGTTCTAAGCGCCCTTCAATGACGCGGATCTGGACAACGCCATCGGTGACGACTTGATCGACCACGACGGCTCTAGAGTTAATAAAGCCGCGATTGAGATAGATTTGGGTAATTCGATCTGCCGCTTGCCGCAGTTCCTCAAGGGTGACGTTTCGCCCTTCTAGGGGTTGAATAATCGGGTTGAGTTGAGCCTCGTCTAAAATGGTGCTGCCAATCACTTCGATGGTGCGGACGAAGATTTGGGGGGGCGGTTCGGGCGGCGGCGAGGCTTCCGGTGCAGGGGCTTGGCTGAATTCTAGGCGCTCGTCTACAACCGCCGTTGCTGCGATTACGGGTTGCTGCCACAACAAGGCCGGCAGTTCTTCGGGAGCCGGAGCGACTGCGATCGCAGGTGCTGGGCTGAACTCTAGGCGCTCGTCTACAACCGCCGTTGCTGCGATTACGGGTTGCTGCCACAACAAGGCCGGGAGTTCTTCCGGAGCCGGAGCGACTGCGATGAGCTGCTGCGCCGTTTGGCTGCCTGCTTGCAGGGCTTGTTGGATCGCAAAATGGGTTGCGGGAGCGGGTTCGCTGGCTTCGTCGATTGAGTCGCTAAAGGTTTGAGAAACTCCCTCTAACGCTTCGGGCATCGTTGATATCAACTCTGAGCCAGGTGTTCCTGCCCAACTGGGTGCGATACAGTGCAGCAAAACCAAGCTAAAAATCGAGCATTCACAGCCAAACACAACATACCGGGGACTCGGTTGCATAACGTTTTGATTGGATAAGCGGTTGATAGCAGGTGTAACAGAAGATCCGAGGCAATGAAAAGAGGTTTGTAACAGATCGCAGGTAAAGCTCTGTTGCGTGCAGCGTTTAGGGTGAATAACCGCAAACATTCAACAACTGAATTTACCGAAATAATATTCGTCTTAAGGCGCTTTTTCTGAAAAGGGTGTCTTGCAACTAGCTCTTGAGTGGTTTGGTGTTGCAAGAAATATCAATTGCCTTCCCAACAATAGCAGGCAATGTTACCCAAAAATTCCCTTTCAGTTGGGATAAATACCCGTTTGATAGCGGTAGCCATCTGGCTGAGGACAAGCTGAACGCGAGCAAAGATTAGCCGACTTTGCATTCTTTAGGGGCAGAGGGTGCGATCGCTGCGTTCAATTTCGGAGCTAGTTTGCAGATACTCGCGCACCCAGTCGCAGCCATTGGCAAAGATCCGCCTGCGATCCATCACTTCGGGTAAGTTCCAAATAATGGCGGTTCGATCTCGACTTCCGGAGACGAGGGTTTGTCCATCGGCGCTAAATACGAGTTGATAGACTTCTCGTTCGTGGCGTTTGAGGGTGGTTAGCCATTTCCCTTCTAGAGTCCAGAGTTTAATCTCGCCCTCTTGTCCGGCTGTGGCAATCATTTTGCCATCAGGACTGAATGCAATGTGCCGAACGGCTTGTAGATGCGCTTTCCAGGTTCGCTGCAAGCTGCCGTTCATCTGCCAGAGGTAGATCGCCCCATTCTCTTTAGCAATGGCAAGCTGCCGACTATCCGGGCTAAAGGCGATCGCATATCCTTCTGAGTCGGACACCTGTGCGGTTTGCTCTAGGGTGCCATCTATCCGCCAAATGAATAGTTTTCCGGTATAGTCGATGCTGGCAATTCTCTGGGCGTCGGGGCTAAAGGCAAAAGAGCGCAGGGTTTGGGCTGAGGTAAACGAATGCAACAATTGACCGTCTGTTGTCCACAATTTGAGGGTGCGGTCGAATCCCAAAACGGCGATCGCGCGATCGTCTGGACTAAAGGCGACTTGCCCTAATATGCCTTGATTGGGGTTAAAGGTCTTTAAAAGTTGGCCTTCGCGGTTCCACAGTTTCAGGGTTTGGTCGGAACTGCTAGTGACGATCTGGCTACCATCGCTATTGATATCCATTCCCCCAATTTTCTCATGAGCGCGGATGCTGGCGATCGCGGTTCCTTGGCGAGTCCACCATCTTAAGGTTCCATCATCCCCAGCCGTCAAAATTTCAGCACCCTTGTGGGTGGGAGAGGGTAAAATTTGGAGGGCGTTGACCGATCGGGCATGGCCTCTTAAAACGGTGACATCTGGGTGGTGGAGTTGCCACAAGCGAATCGTGCCATCTCGACTGCTGGAAATCAGCGTTTGACCGTTGGGGGTGAATAAGACTGTGGTGACGCCCCCCTTATGACCTTCTAAGGTGGCGAGGAGCGTTCCCTGCAAGTCCCATAACCGCAAGGTGCGATCGCGGCTTCCCGAAAGCAGATATTGACTGTCGGGGCTGAATGCGACGGAGGAGACGGAGTGGGTATGGCCTTCAAAGGTGGCTTTGAGCGTCCCATCTCGCTGCCACACAAAGATCCGTTCGTTCCACTCTGCACCCGCCATCCATTGACCGTCAGGACTAAACGCAAGCTGACCGATGGGGGCTTCGGTGGAGATCTCTTGGAGCAGTTCTCCGTTTAAATTCCAGAGTTTGACGGTTCCATCCATGCTTGTAGAGGCTAGGGTTTGACCGTCGGGACTAAAGGTAACGGCTAAGATGCGGTCTTGATGGCCGACTAGGGTTTGCTGTAATTTGCCTTGCAGATTCCAAAGTCGGATCGTTCGGTCGGAACTGCCGCTGGCGATCGCCTGTCCGTTTGGGCTAAAGGCGATACTATTGACGGGCCCGCTATGTCCGTTGAGGGTTCTCAGGAGTTGTCCGTTTAAATTCCACAGTTGAACGGTGCGATCGCTACTGGCTGCGGCGATCGATTGACCGTCGGGACTAAATTCAACGTTACTATAGCTTTGCTGGAGATTACCAAAGGTTCTCAGTAATGTGCCATCGGGTTTCCACAGGCGAATTCCGCCCTCGTTATGGGTTGAGGCGATGCAATGACCTTGGGGATGCAAGGCAATATCGGTGACAATGCCTTCTTGTACGAAGCGGTTGATCTCGATCGCGCCATAGACGGCTTCCTGTAAAGCGCTTTCAATTTGACGGGCGAGTCGAGGGTTATTTTTATCGAATTGCTCTAATCTTCTTTGGGCTTTGATCGCTGAGACTAAGGCTGATAAACGTTGGACGGAAGCAAATTGTCCGTTACTTGAAGAAAGAAGTGCTTTAATTTCACTGCGTCTTGCAAGTTGTTCGTTACGCCTCGCTTGTCGATATTGCCAAAAGCCGATTAATCCCAGTCCAACCGAAAGTAATAAGCCTAAGCTAACGGCCCCTAGGAGAATTTTTTGCAGTTGGGCATTTTTTTGTTCTTGCAGCAGTCTTTGTTGTTTTTCTAATAATCTGAATTCAACTTCTTTAAGACGTGCCGCTTCTAATTCTTGCTGAACTCTAAGGCGATCTTGTTCTTCGCTCTCGGCTAAAAATTGATAGTCTAAGTTGCTTAAACTTTTGCCCCGCGCCCAATTTTGAGCATCAATTAAGGCTTGCCCGCTGAGGAGACGCGAGGGGTCGAGTTTTTGAGAGTCTATCCAAGCTTCAAAGGATTGAGAGTAGGGGCGCAGGGTATGCAGTTGTTTCTCAATCCAGGTTAAATTAAAGACTTCTCGGTAGATTTTATTGCGAATTTTAAGATATCCCCCTGACTTGATGACAATGCCCGATAGGATGAGTTCTATTTGTTCGCGGCTGTCATCTGCAATGACTTCTAGACCTTGCCAAATTTGTTGATAGATACTGAGCAATCGTCCGGCGTTTTTTGGGTTGCCCAGAAGGCGATCGCGGATGGTTCTAAAGTGTTCGGGTTCGTCTTGCGATTCCCAATTTTGAATGAGGTGCGATCGCGCAATTTCTTCAACCATCAACTCTGCTGATATTTCCCGATTCAGATTCTCTCGTTTTCCTAAGTATTTAACAACTAAATCGCATAACTTTTGGGTTAAAAAGGGCTGTTCAGAAGTCCAATCGAGAATTGCTCTAAGAAAGGGTTCTGGACAGAGAGTTTTTGCTTTCATTCCTTGAATGAGCGGTTGGG
The DNA here is from genome assembly GCF_001746915.1 of Desertifilum tharense IPPAS B-1220. Lineage (NCBI taxonomy): Bacteria > Bacillati > Cyanobacteriota > Cyanophyceae > Desertifilales > Desertifilaceae > Desertifilum > Desertifilum tharense. Next base: position 115,102 of record NZ_MJGC01000088.1, on the reverse strand, counting down.
CTTCTTCCCATTTGAAGCCTTCAAGTTCAATGGCGCGACCGATATTAAATGGCGTTCTTTTTTTATCAGAAATTAAATCGGAAGGAGTAGCCACACCAAACATTGCAAAGGTGATGCGATGGTAATTTTCATCAATATTTCTTTGATTATAACAGTAGCGAATTAAGGCGAAAAAGTCATCAATGGAAAATTTTAAGCTGAGAACGCTATCAATTTCATCAATAAAAATAAAAATCCGCTCCTTTGGAAATCGAACGGTCAGCAATTTATCAATCAATTGACTTAAAATCTTCAGAGTTGAAAGACCTTTGCCTTCAAGCTTTTCAACATCAGCATTAATTTCTGATAGCCAATTAAACCCCAATCCCAGGTCGTACATAATTCCTTTGTACCATTGAATTGGCGTGATATTTTCGCTACCAATGTTAGTCATATCAATCACCGTACACTGATAACCTTCTCGCCTCAATCGATGGAGCGTCCGAACGAGGAGCGAAGATTTTCCCATTTGTCGGCAATTAAAAATGTAGCAAAATTCACCACTCATCAAGGCTTCATACAGTTGGGTATCTGCCACGCGGATAACATAATGGGGATCGTTATGTTCGAGGCTGCCACCAATCTGATATTGAGTTGCAATCATTAGCTCTGAGTTCAGTTTTAAGAGTTAGAGGCAAAATATTGAGTCGGCTAACACTCGTGGCGCGCCAAGCTTAAAACTGTGGGTGCTAAGTCCCCAGTTGTCTTAGGAACCAAGGAGCTAGGACAATTGTCAGTCCAGCAATTAAGTCTGTCGTACCAGTCGTTTGACTAGATGTGGGGCAAGTTAAATTTGAAGTAGGCGGCGTAATTGGGATGCTCGCGAATCTTTGAAGGGTTCTGGAGGAAACAAACTTGGGAAATTCTCAAACCAGCGATCGCATCTTCTCGTGTAAGACTATACAACAAAATCAGGCAATCGTAACTTTTGTCTATAATTTCAATCAATAATCCAGGAGCTTATTGAGAATGAAACCCAACCCAATCGTACCCCAACCCGGTCAAGAATCCGTTTGGGATTATCCGCGCCCCGCTCGTTTAGAAGACACCTCTAAACGCATTCGGATTATTTTTAATGGTGAAATTCTAGCAGAAACCCAGAGAGCGAAACGCGTTGTAGAAACCAGCCATCCGCCCGTGTATTACATTCCCCCAGAGGACATCAAGCTGGAATATTTAAGGGAAACAACCGCTCAGACTTGGTGTGAATGGAAAGGTTGGTGTCGCTATTACGATCTGTCAGTGGGAGAGAAAACCGCATCTCATGCCGCTTGGCGCTACGTGCAACCCACGCCTCCGTTTATCGCGATTCAGGAATACTATGGATTTTATGCCCAAGCGATGGATGCTTGCTTGGTGGATGATGAACAAGTCACCCCTCAACCCGGCGATTTCTATGGGGGGTGGATTACCTCTGATATTGTCGGGCCTTTTAAAGGGGGGCCGGGGACAAGGGGCTGGTAACGCGGGACAATGAACCCAAGGCTAAGAATTCAAGAGTATCATGTGGACTAAGATCGCCGAACGAATTGCCCAAGCGACCGATCGACCCTTCGCAATTGAACAAACGCGATCGGTCAGCGGGGGGTGCATTAACCAAGGGTACTCCTTAGTGGGAACCGACTGTACTTATTTTGTGAAACTCAACCAGGCGTCGCAACTGGCGATGTTTGAGGCGGAAGCCTTGGGTTTATCTCAGATGGCGCAAACGCAGACGATCCGGGTTCCTCAGCCCATTTGTTGGGGAACGGCAGATCGATCCGCTTATATTGTCTTAGAGTGGTTAACCTTTGGTCGGGGAAGTTCCTCAGATTGGGAAGCAATGGGCCGCCAACTGGCCGCAATGCATCGCGCTACCCCTCCGGATCTGCCGAAAGCAACGCCTTTTGGTTGGTTGCAAAATAATACGATTGGATCGACGCCGCAGGTTAATGATTGGACGGCGGACTGGACAAGCTTTTGGGTGAAGCATCGTTTGGGGTATCAGTTCCAACTCGCCAAACGCAAGGGGGGAGATTTCCCAGAGTGCGATCGCCTTTTGGCCGCTATCCCGGAGTTATTGGCGCACCACCAGCCGCAACCGGCTTTAGTACATGGGGATTTGTGGTCGGGAAATGCGGCGTTTACAACAGATGGGGAGCCTGTGATTCTCGATCCGGCGACGTATGTAGGCGATCGCGAAGTCGATATGGCGATGACCGAGTTATTTGGGGGATTTCCCGCCGCTTTCTACCGAGGCTATAACGAAACTTATCCCCTCGATGCGGAATATCAGCAACGGAAAACCCTGTACAACCTCTATCACATCCTCAATCACTTTAATTTGTTTGGTGGCGGCTATGGCTCGCAGGCGAACCGGATGATTGCGGAGATCCTGCGAGCTTAGATTAGAGGTTAATCCACAGGTGAAGGATAACGTGAGTGTTGGGGAGGTTCTGCGGTTTCCAAACTAAGAGCGATCGCTTCACCAGATTAATCAGCGTGCTATCTAAGCGATGGGATTGAGCATCGTCGAGAACGAGATTCTTGACGCGTCCATTTTCTAGGGAAAATTCCCAAACCAAATTTCCACTCACCCCTGGCGGGAGGTTCACCTGTTGCAAGTGCTGTTGCAGTTGAGCGAGTTCTGCGCCACTCAATCCCTGACAACTGATAATTTCTAGGCGCGGTGCAGGACCTTTTGGCAGACTCTTTTGGAGAACATCCGCTTGAGAGATTGAGGGAGCCATGAAGTAAGCAGCCTGACCCTCTGAAGAACACGCCTCAGCCGAGACTTGAACAGAGGGAGCGGGTCTCCTCTTCATGCTCCGAATCGCCATCGGAACGCTAGGAGCAGCAGCAGCCGCGTAACTCACCGCTTCTGGCATTTCGACCGGAACTTCCACCTGAATCGATTGACTGCTGGTTTCCACCCGTTGGTCATCGCTGATGGCGATAAAGGCGGTATATTGCGACATCAGATGATAGGTTAACGCCGTGTCTGTCACTGACTCCACGCCCGATTTCACTTCTCCGCTTGCCATTTGGTTCATCAGTTCCTTGATTCTGGCGCGTCCCCAAAGCTGTGCAATGGCGGGATTGCCTGCTGCTTCAAAGTTGAGGTCAAAGGTCTGGCGATACGGCTCTCCGCCCGCACAGGTACCTTTCACGAGCAGTTTACCGGCCGCTGCATCGGCTTTGCGTCCCCTGAGTACCAGCGGTTGTTCGGCAAATAAGTCTGGGGCTGCGGTAGGGTAGATGACGGGGGATTCTCCGGCCCCTTCCCAAGCGACTTCGAGATTCACCAAGACGGGGTTATTCATCTGGCGGAAGAACTTCTGGGCTACGTCGGCGGTGGGTTCGTCGTGGCGGATCATTTGGCAGGTACCGCGACCGATTTCAGCCGCACGGTTGAGTAAAAAGCGATTAACGGAACTGCCTGCACCAAAGCTATAGAGGCGATTTCCCCGTTTCAGGTTGGCTTGTATTTCGGCAAAGATTTGGGTTTCGTTGCCAATATAACCATCGGAGAGCAACACCACACTCCGCAAGCGTCCTTCTGGGGTGGGGGTGTTGATGGCGGCGCGAAGGCCGCTTAACATTTCGGTTCCCCCACAGGCGTTCAGTTGGTTGATGTAGGTGAGGGCGAGGGCGCGGTTTTCTGGGGTATTGGCTAAGGGCGTTTCCGAGAGACGGCGAACGTGGGTAGAAAAGTCAAGGATGCTGAAGGTGTCGCCGGGGTTTAAGCCTGCGATGAAGAGGCGCATCATTTCTTGGCATTTCTGCAAGGGGTAGCCGCCTTGGGAACCGGAGGTATCGACGAGGAAGACGACATCTTTGGGGATGATTTCTTCTGGGCGATAGGTTAAGGCGGGGATGAAGTACAGGGCGAAGTGTCCGCCGCGTTCGTCGGCTTGGCTGAGAACGGTGGTTTGGGTTTGTTGACCTGAGATTTGATAGCGGAGGATGAAGTCTTTGTTGGGGATGGTATCTTCGCCGCCAAGTTGGATTTGCAGGCGTTCTCCGGTACGGTTAATCTCGATGCGATGGGAGGGCGATCGCACTTCGGTCACTGGAACGCCAGCGTCGATGCTGAGATTGAGGCTAATGTCATGTCTAGAACGGGTTCCCGGTGGTACGATGGGGGGCGAAATCCGGGAGGCGTCGGGGACGATATCGGTGTCGCCGCTGTTGTCGATGGGGTTGCCTGGAATATAGCGCGGCCCGACGACCATTGGAAAGATGAATTCGTAGTTTCCGCCCTCGAATTTGAGGCTATCGCTATAGCTGATGGCGACTTGGATTTGTTCGCCCGGTTGGATGTTGGCGAGGGATTGGGTGAAGATGTTATCGCGTTCTTGTTCGAGAAGTCCGGCGGTTTTGCCCTGTTGTTTGGCTTGTTGGTAAAGGGCTTGGGCTTCTTCGCGTTTTTTGATGCTTCCTTTGAGGGTGCGATCGCCAATTTGAATTTCCATTTCATCAACGGCGGCTTCGTCGGGTAATGGGAAGATGTAGATGGCTTCTAAGGGGTCGCTAAAGGGGTTTTCAAAGGATTGAATCACTTTAACCCGCGACAGGTTCCCGTCAATTTGGGCGTTGACTGTGGTGTGTTTGAGGGGAAATGCGAGGGGGGTTTCGGTGTCAGATTGAATGTAAAGTCCGGGATAAATGGGGGTGGATGTTGGCATTGCAATCGCCTCCAATGATTTAGGATGTAAAGTTTTAGCCCAATCTCATCTTCTATAGAGGGTGAACAGCGCGATTCATCCGGATTTCGCACTATCGCTGTACTCAGTAAGGTTAGGACAGAGGTGAACTGCTCAAAGGATGAGACTCACTCGTCAGCACACTGCTACGCAGAAGCTAAAGCAACAGCACTTGGCTATAGCGGCTGAAGCTGATTGCGGCTTTTCTTCATCTAGGCTAGAGGTTTCTGAGTGTAACTATCACCTAGCCTGTATTAGGAGTTCTGTTAGGATGTTGTTAGCAAAATCAGCAGCACCCCCACAATTGTGATGGCACTTCCTGAGTCAGTCTTCCCGCAAGCAGCGCAACACTGGGATCTCGACCGCCTGTATGAAGATTTAGCGATCGCCAAACAGCAGTATGGAAAGCGCAGTAAGCTGACTCCCCTGGAAATGGCTTGTTTGCGGGGTCTGTTGTGCGGTTATGGGCCGAAGGAAGTTGCGACGGAATTGAATCGAGAACCGAGGGGGTTAAGGGTTGACCTCTCGCGCGGTTTATATCGCTATATTGAGATTCTGACGCAGCGAGAGGCGAATACGCTGAATGATTGGCGAGATGTTGCTGATTGGCTGGCTCAGATTGATTATAAAATTCAGTCAATGACTGCTCAGAATGAGGACTCTTTAATTAAGATCGTTGATATTTCGCTGCGGCGTTCTGAAGACGATCCTAATTTGCCTATTATTGATGTTAAAGTCCGCAATGTTGGCTCTCAGGTTGCTTTTTTGAAGAAAGCCCGTTTTCTGGTTTACCAAGCTTGGGTTTTGCATGGTTTGGTGTCCCAAACACTGGGTCAAAAGAAGGCTGCACCCAGCGCCCCAGGCGTGGCAGAAACTGCGCGAGCTGCTATCAGTCGGTCGGTAGAGCCGAGTTATGACTATCAGTTCAATTTGCCCAAGGTGGCGGCTTATCACTCAGAGTTTTTAGAGCAAATTTTCTCAACCGATCGCGAAAAAACGCCTTATGTTGAAGAGTTTGATATCTCTCAATGCGTGGCTTGTAATGATGGCGATCGCTTTACTTTAACGGTTACTTTCCCGAAGGAAGATTTAGACCCAAGTTGCAATACTTATAAGTCTGTTATTTATCATTTCAAGTTAGAAATTTGCTATAATGAAGACAATCGAATTGTGCAAAGCCCCAATTTAATTTTGTGGCTCCAGCCTAATTCACCTGTCGGAGAAACATTCTATTTTCTCCAAGAAGAATTTACCCGAAGTTTACCCTCAGAAATTATCCGAGAATATAGCGAACACAATAAAAAAGTTCTAGCCGAAATTGTCAAGATTGACGGCATTAAAAGCCAAGTTCTCAATCGCTTTCTAAGTAAAGTCGCCGCTTTACCTGAACTGAAAGAATCGAATTAGAACGCACCCCTTAAAAATTGTAGGTTGGGTTGAGGTACGAAACCCAACAGCCACCAGGGTTATGTTGGGTTTTGTCAAGAATAGAAACTAAGCAGGCTGTAAATAAGCATCAAAAGCTTCAATCATCTCTTTAGGAATAACGCGGGGACGCATCGCAGTCGTATCCACCCAAACCCATAAAGCCTCAGCCATCACGAGAATATCTTCAGCATCTAAGCGGCGAATTTCATAGCGGCGAACGGCGCGAGGCCCTTTCATTTTCTCTAGCCAAGTGGTAATTTCTAAAATATCGCTGGCATTGGCAGGTCGTAGATACTCAATTTCCACCTTTCTCAACACAAAAACGCCGCCGAGTTGCTGGTAACGCGCTACAGTAAAGCCGAGGTGTTCGGAATGTTCAATCGCGGCTTGTTCGAGATAATGTTGATAAACGGCGTTGTTGACATGACCTAAAGCGTCCATTTCGTAGTGTCGGACGCGCAGTTGAGTAGTAAACTTTTGCATGGGTTGGCTGATTTTTCACTCAACCTAGTTTAGCGCTTCAACGAGAGCCGCATCACAATTTCGCGATCGATTTTCTCACCCGTGGGGACAAACCCCAAACTGCGGTAAAGCTTCTGCGCGAGGGTGTTTCCTTCTACATAGTCAATGAAAATGTCGTGACAGTCGGGTTGAGTTTGCAAAAAGGCGATCGCACTTTCTAGCGCCGCTTTCCCATACCCGCGTCCCTGATAGCGATAGTCTACCATCAACCGTAAGATCCAGTATTGTTCGCGATCGTTGCGACCGCACATGACAAAACCGACCATTGTTGTTTCATGATAGACCGCCAGCGGCCAACAATTGGGTTCATAGCTTGCTTGTGCTAGGGAAAATGCATTACTAGCCACATAAGTTTTTTGCTCTTTTTTCAATTCCAAGCTAACACAATCTAACCAGTTTTCTTGAGTAATTTCTCGCAACTCAATCAAGCCCATAAATTGAATTTTCAGCAAATTGAACGCACTTGCTTTAGTGTATCTTAACTGCTGAAAATTCTATACTATCGTAGGTTGGGTTGAGGTACGAAACCCAACACAACTCTAGCTACTGTTGGGTTTCACCGCGTTCTACTAACCTACTGAAAGTCCTATGCTATCGTAGGTTGGGTTGAGGTACGAAACCCAACACAACTCTAGCTACTGTTGGGTTTCACCGCGTTCTACTAACCTACTGAAAGTCCTATGCTATCGTAGGTTGGGTTGAGGTACGAAACCCAACACAACCCCGGCTGCTGTTAGGTTTCACTGCGCTCTACTAACCTACTGAAAGTCCTATACTATCGTAGGTTGGGTTGAGGTACGAAACCCAACACAACCCCGGCTGCTGTTGGGTTTCACTGCGTTCTACCCAACCTACGCGACTATTCTTTTGTCAGTCCATCAGCTTAATGGGGAAGCATTGCTGATGCCTCCCTCAAACTACTTAAACAAATCGATGTACAAAGTCATACATCAAATCGACTCGTCCTTTTCTCAGCATAGCCGGATCGAGACGTTCGGTGGTGTTGCAGGTCATTAAAACAACAAGCTTTTGTTTAGCATGAACGCCAGCATCATCAATGACGCTTTGATAAAGCGTGCCATCCAACAAGCTTAAAATATGTTCCGTTTTGCTATTATTTTGAGCCACTAAACTTGCACGATTCTGCGCTAGATTATCGGCTTCGTTAATAATCAGGCAAATTCGCTCTAAATAACTTGGAGGAACAAAGTTTTCCACCGCATCATGATCGAGAATAAAAATCACATAGCCGAGAGGTGCTAAAATTTCCCTGGCTACGGCTTGCGTCCAAGCTGTTTTTCCGGTTCCGGGTTCGCCTTGAACTAAAATGGCTAGTTGATCGCTATCAAGAATAGCTTGTTGAACCCTATCGGTAAAGCTTTGGATATCAGCCGGAAAGCTGCGAATGGCAAACTCTGCATGGACTTGACCGACTCGACTTTGATAGCCGCTTAACATGACGGCGAGGTTATAGGTGGCTTTAGTCACCAGAGGCGTGATGTTATTGGCAATCAGGGTATAGCGTCGTCTTCCCCCACGTCCTAAATAGTCAATTTGCAACCAAACTTGAGCTTCTGACCAATAAGCATAGGCACTTCCCATGATTTCTAGGCGTTCCCAATTTATGAATCGCACTGAGGGATAGTAATAGCTGCGATCCATAAAATACTGGGTAATTAAGTCCGGTTTTCCCAGCAAATCTAGAACTTTGAAGATGGTAATTTCCTGAAGGCGGTTGAGTACAAAGTCGATGGGGATAGCGTCGCGGCTAACGGTTTGAACGACGGGTGCTTCGACGCTGAGAATATCTTTGTAACGGTAATCTGGCAGAGGGGCTTCTGGAGTAATATAATTCCAAAATTCATCGAGATAATAGCGGGTATCCTCAGAAAAAACGTTGAGTAGGTTGGCCCACCAAGTATATTGATTGCGACCCATTGCATCGGCAATATCGCTGGTTGCAGACATGAATTTTTGCATCAGTTCCCAACTATCCTGGGAAGCCAGATGAAAGAAGTAATCCCAATTAAATTGTCGCGTTAAGGGTCGCCAGCCTGCGCCTAATAATCCTTTGCCTTGGGGAGAGTTGTTAACTGGAGAATCTTCGTAGTGGTTGAAGTTTCCTGAACCCATAGTTTTAATCGATGAGGATGGGGTGGTCAAAAGGCGCGATTCTTGGACAGAACGCTTTGCGAGTCGCCGCAGTGTAAAGAAATGTAAGAGAAGTTCGGTAAAATGGCATTTTGATGCAGTCAGAGATTTAGCGATCGCTCCTTCAAGGATAGCGATTTCTGAGCCAACCTATCCGGGTCAATCCGTCGTCTATGTTCGGCGCTTGCTCTCTGGGTGAGAGGAAAGCGTTGGGGAGGGTTTAAGAGGATGGCGATCGCTCTCTAGGAATTCTTGGCATAAACGGTTAACGAATAAACTTTTTTGAAACGATAAACTCCAGATTTAAATTTTCTGTAAAAACGCGATTTACGTACTTTTACGGAAGTCAATTTATAAAATAAAATTATTGATTTTTGTAATTTCAAGCTTTTCATACAAGTTAGGCAAATAGTTGACTATTGGGTTTACAAAAGCTAGATTAAATTCTATGAAATCGCTACGCAGCCGCAGCCGGATTAACCACTTTTGGCTTAAAAGCTGATTGATTGAGCATTTCAGGATTAAGTTCGATCGGCTAAGGTGCCACTGAGGAGTTTAGTAGATGTTGAGCAGAACTTTAACTCGTTTTTTAATCGGTACAGTTGTTTCGATTCCTATCGCTTCTGTGGGGATGGGAAATGCTTTGGCTCAAGGCGCAGACTTAGAATTTAGTATTACCAATGGTACGCCAAGATCCATTGTTGATTTTCGAGTCGATCCCTCTAGTCAGAGAAACTGGGGCCCGAATATCTTAACGGAAGATGTTGGACCAGGAGAAACATTAGAAGTCATCATTGAGGATGGTTTGACCACCTGTACCTATGACACCTACGCCCGTTGGTCTGATGGCGCAGAGGTCATTGAAGAACAAGTTAACATGTGTGAAAGTCCCTCTTGGACATACAGCTATTAAGCTCAAATCTCTTCTCTTTCAACAGAAGCGCTAGCAACAACTCTTCCTTATCCAATAGGTTCAAACTCGCGCTTTTGAGTGTCGCCTGTTCGTCAAAATGACCAATCGAATTCTTCTTTCATTCACCTAGGAGTTCATCGGTGTTTAATCGTTCCTTCAACAGACTTTTCCTCGCAACAACCCTGGCATTACCCCTTGTTGGCTTTAGCATCCAAAGCGCTTTAGCCGAAGCAGTTTCCTTTACCCTCATTAACCGTACCAGCCGCGCTCTAGAAGAATTTTATGCCTCTCCTCCGAGCGTTAGCTCTTGGGAAGAAGATATTCTCGGTCGCGATATTTTAGGCCCCGGAGAATCTGTCACCATTACCATTGATGATGGTCGGGAAGATTGCCTGTATGACTTCAAAGGCGTTCTAGGACCTGCACCCGATGGCAGCGTTGGACGAGGCGCATTAATTCAATCGGCTGTTGAAGTTTGCAACGGCGGTACCTACGAATACTACGAATAAGCATTTGCAAGTTTGAAATCAGATAGGGTAGAGCGAGTCTACCCTATTTTTTTCGTCAGATTAAGCATTTTGCCCCTAATTTCTACTTGATTTTGCGATTGGGAATCCTAAAATCAATTCAGAAATATCCCACCCTCACCCAAAGCAATAGACCAACACGCGGTAGTAACTTTAACAATACCCTTTACACCTGTAACAATGCTGGGCATAATTTGTACAGTTTGGGACTTGAACCCACAGGCATCGCCCCTAACACCTACCAAATAAATCCGGCTAGGGATGTATCCAACTTTCCCAGTTGGCGGGTTTGTGTTCGCTTCTCCTGCTTTGGGCTACCAACTTGCTTAATCTAGCAACTCTGTATTCCAGTTTGCCGCTTGAATTTGCGTATCCAGTTCGCGGTAATCTCTCGCCATTCTATCAATTTGGGATTGAATCTCCGCCACATTAACCGTGCTGAGAACCTTGATTTCAGTACGGCTATAACGGTTTTGGGAGTGAGAAGCCGCACGCATCAAAGATTCATAGACACTGCGCTTCAGTACCAACGTATCTCGGCGGGCTAAAGCATCTGAAATTATGATTCCGGCTTCTAGTTCCGTTTGCGAATTGGTGCGATTAATCCGTTGAATTAACCCAGTCAGTTCGCTAACTGCTGTTTCCAGTTCAGCCAAAAGCGTCTGAGGGTTTTCTGGCGGCATTTCCCCCTCTTGTATCTGGGCGCTTTTTGCTAATCGCTGTCTTAACTGTTCAACCCGCTTTTGGCAATCTGCTCTTAAAATTAATGCTTCTGCAAGTTTCATTATCTTTGTAAGCCTCCGAATCAAAGGAGGGCGAGCAATTGCCCACCCTATAACTTACTAGTCATCTCGTACTGGCAGCGGAGTATCCATAATTTCTAGGAGTAACTCCAAGCGAGAAGGACGAGACAATAGCGGAATCAAATTCGGGAGTGCGTAGTAGTCGCCCTTGAACGTAAACGTCTCTACAGGAATTTGCTTTTTCTTTAATTGAGTTTCCACCCAATCGCTGCAATATCCCACTTTGACAATAATCACATCCGGGAAGACATTTAGCGTTTGGCAGTAAGCTTGGTAAGTCTCTGCAAAATAAGGAGCCGCATTTTCTCCTTCATCTGTTACCAGAATAATTTGCTCGACCACTTGCCGCTTCAGGCGCATTGCTTCCAGCGCGCAACCAATACTGGTACCGCCTCCAGCGCGAACGTGCAGAAAGGCTTTTTCCCAGTCGGTTAACTCGTTCCCTTGGGCTTGTACCGCATAGGGCATCGTGTCGAAGGCATAGACATACAAATCTGCCTCAGTCACGCCAGAAATCATTGAAGCCATACGCTTGCCAATTTCGACCGCCTGTTCCATCGAACCCGACTTATCGACTAACAAACCCGTCGGCTTGACAATTTTGCCCCGCTTCTTGACTTGTTCGTTCGTGACGCGTTCGAGCTTTTCGGTGGTTTCCGCATCTAACTGAGTAACATCGGCTGCAACCCGCGCTTTGAATGCAGAAACTCGGTTAGCCTTCGTTGCTTCCTCCAGTTTGGCGTTAATTAATTGCTTCACCTCTGGGTTATCCATTGCCCCGCGTGCATTCAGGGCGTTGAGGTTGTTAATGACTTCTTGGGGAGTCATGGCATTAATTAACGCAACCAATACCGTTGGCGTAATTTGCTGAATAGCGCCCACTGCCACGGTGTAAGGAATGCGGTGTTCGACAATCATCTGCGCTTGTTCTGCTGGGGTGCTTGCCTTGGCTAACTGCTTGAGTTGATACAGCAAACTCCCCTCCGGAGGCACTTCCTTGAACAGAATCGCGTTTGCCCGTTCGCTGGGCTTGATGTGCAAGCTGGCGTAAAGATGTTTGACAGATTTGCGACTCCGCAGAACGGCGCGGTCGAAAAAGTCGGGGTTGGCTTCCCGCTTTCTCAGGTAGCGCTGAACGGCGGTTTTGGCACAACGCGGGAGTTTGTTGCGTTGTCGCTTCATGAAGTCTACAATGCGGGCTACTTCATAGGGTGGGAAGGTTTGTAACAGCGTAAACCCAGCGTTACGGTGTTCGTTGAGGTTACTGGTGAGTAAGTTGCCGACAAAGACTTCTTTGTGGTCGCGGACATCGCCGTTATTGTGGTACCAAGCCGCCAGGTGTCCGTAAAAGATGGGGTCAAGTTCAATAATCAGTTGATGAATTTCGGCGACGGCTTCTAGCTTGCGGTGGGGGGTAGTCAGCAAGCTATTGAGCATTTCTAAGCGCAGGTCGCGTTCTGCGGTTGCGGTATTTACCATAACTTCCTCCTGATGAGTTTTTAAAAAGGAGGCAGTATCGCACGCAGGCGGATAATATGAACCGCGCAAGTTTAGAGAACTCTAAGGGTAACACCGTGACAGGGTGGTTTGTAAGTTCTCTCGGTGAGGGCGCGGCGATAACTGCTAATACTCTGCAAGGCTGAGATATTACAAGTAGTTGAAAAGGGGTGATTGACTGACATGCGGGCTGCTGTTGGGTTTCGTACCTCAACCCAACCTACCTGACCTCAGCACTTAAGATAGGGGTGACTTCGCGCAAGTCAGGAAAGCTATTTTTGGTGGTCTTAGCAGGAATCGAACCTGCAACCTCTTGATTAAGAGTCAAGCGAGCTACCGTTGCTCTATAAGTATGTAAGCTTTCAGGGTTAGGGCGCGAAGTCAACAAGAGAGATTGCGCGTAAGTTGAAAAAGCGGTTTGGTCATACGCGGGAGTTGAACCCACATCCCTTGCGGGACTTGAACCTAAATCAAGCGCCTATACCATTCGGCGAGTATGTACGCTCTTTAAGTGAGGACGCGCAATCAAGGAGTTAGTGAGGGGTGAGTTGTTGCTCAATGCGTTTGAGTTCTTTTTTGTTGCATTGACGCTTGCTAGCTGCGTATTGTGGGATTGCTCCCATCCAGGACGAGCGTTTGATGTAGTTTTTGAGGACAACATCCCAAACAATTTCGCCTTCGGGAATCTCGCGAAGGGTAACAAAGTACCAGAGTTGGTCAATTTGCTGGTAGCAGTGGTTGGTGTCGATGACTATGCAGTCGCGCTTTTCTGGGACGGGTTGCGATTTGTTCTGTGCTAAACACAGAATGCCGGTTTCTGGATGGATGTAAAGCCCGCCTCGCCAATGAGAGAAGGGAGTGGGTTCGGTGTCTTTCCGGCGAACTTTGCGGTAAGGGACGCCATCCACCATGATGATATCCCGTTCGACGATATCCCAAATATGATGAAATACATGCTGTCCGATAACGGTTTTGCGGTCTAAGCGCTGGCAAAGTTCGCTGTAGATGTCGTCCCAATGTTGACCGACTTTGGAACGCAACAGGCGGCGCAAGGGGCCTAAATGGTCGGAGAAGTATTTTGCACAGTTTCCTTCACGCCAGGGACGGCGCAAGGATTCTCGCATTCTTCCTTCGTTGTTGTCTTTTTGCCATCTTTTCTTGTAACCGGGAGGGGTTTTGATGCCGCCACCATGACGCGGACGTTCGATAACAATTTTATCTAAGCGGTGTTCGCTCATGCTTTACCCAATGTAGAAATCGTGTAGTGATGATTTGAATGCTGCGAGAAATTGGGAAAAAGCATAAGTAACACATGGTTCTGTCCTCCTTTTGAAGATTTTTTGAAGTTTGCTTCTATCTAAAGAAACAGTGAGTTAGTTTCAGTTTCCGCACGAGTTATTGCAGCTTGTGAATACAGTTGCCTTTACCATTTAGGCTACATCGCCTCTACATGGCGATGGCAGGAGTCGAACCTACAAGTTTTTAGATGTATGTAAGCTGCAATGGTTGGGGCGCGGAAGTTTAGGTTTTCTGTATAGGTTGTTAGGAAGAATGAGTGCGAATCGCACAAGTTTGAGAAGCTATATTTTACTGAGCTACTCCCCGAAAAGGTCGGGGAGAAAGGAGTTGAACCTTTGACATTTCGAGTTTCAATCGAATGCTCTTTCCGTTTGTAAGCTTCTAGGGTTAGGGTGCGATTCCCGCAGGGATCGCTTCGCGAATCGCAGTTACTCAACCCTTAGCCATAAACGGCTTCGGGTCTGACGATCAAGTCTCCACTTGGACGGCGATCGATAACGTAGAAGTTAAGGCGATCGCCTCCGACATCCAAGTGACGCGCAACGCGTTCTTTAATGGCGGTATCGTTCATGTTTGGAGTAACGCCAATTTGGTTTTCTGTTACGTCCAAAGAACGACCTTCAAAACGAATATGAACCATGCTGATCCCTCCTAATTTTCTCTTGATGGGCAGGAAAACAGGCGTTGAGAATTTACCAGCAAGGTAAAATATCTGGTAAGCTCTACAAAAATAAACGCCGTTCTAACAAAAAGTTTTTCTCAGCGTGATGAATTTCCTCAATGGCTTTTGTTATCCCTGAACGGAGATAGATTTGAGGGTTAATTTCTGACTGAGTGGGCTGCGAGTTCCCATTTTTTGGCTCTGGTAGAGGTTTGGGTTGGCTCAACAGCCGCAGGTAAAGTAATAACATTGGATGCAAATCCCAATCGAAAACGATTTGGCTAAACAGAGAGATTATTCAGTTTTCCAGGTACAGAAGTGGCGAACAAAGTGTTATTTTGCTTGCCACTTCTATATACTACATACGTACTACAGGAGTGTCAACCCCTCAGTTCAAATTTTTTGGAGTTCCTGGAAAACGGGGAGTTTGCAACTGCAACTGAGTCTGTTAACAGGGTGGGAAATCCTCTCTCAGGTCGCTTTACAAGGTCTTAACAAAGATGTGATGGGTGAGGACTTGAGAGAAGCCTACAGACTCGTAGAGTTTTAACGCACCGGAGGGGTTAGTGGTGTCTACGCCTAACAGTGCTGTATCCATCCCAACTGCTTTGAGTTGGTGCATTCCAGCCAGTAACATGGCTCGTCCTAAACCGCGCTTGCGGAAGCCGCGACGGGTGCCTAATTCACCGATCCAACCTTCTTTACGTCCTTTGGCTTGGTTGTGTTCGGGGTAGATGGTGCAATGACAGAAGGCGGCGAGGGTACCGTTATCTGCAACGGCGACGAGATCGAGTTCGGGCCGGTAATGCAGCGATCGCAATTCTGGCTGCCAGCGTTCAACGGTTAGGGGGTGGTGGTTCCAGTGATCGATAAAGGAGTCGTTAAATAAGTCCACCCAAGCTTCAATTTCTGATTCTCCCCGAACGGCACGCAGGGTAAAGCCTTGGGGAAGTTGGGGTTGAGGGAGGGGGAGGAGGAGCGATCGCGCCATGCGATAGAAATAGCGATCGCACCTTAAACCACAAGATTGTAGTATTGCTTGTAAGTCTTGTTGGGTGGAACGCAGACTCACTCGCAAATTAACTTGCACATGACGCGAACTTGCAACTTCTCGCAGTCGTTTTTCGGCCCAGGCGATCGCCTCATGGGTGCGATCGCTTTTTCGTATCGTGGGATGCACGCGGAACCAGAGGTATCCATCCACAATATTGTCTTGATTTGCCTCAGAAATCCACAGGGAAGCAAAGGCAATCAACTCACCTTCTGAATTTTCCCAAATCCGGATATCGCGCTGTGGATCGAGGCTAGGCTCTGTAAAATCTTCTTGAAGTTCTGTAACGGTTGTCCAATTGTCAAACCGATCTGCCGCATCGCACAGATTGAATAGGTTTGCGATCGGCTCTAAATCTTTTGCGCCCGCATAAGGGCGTACAGTAATGGTCAACATAAAATAGGTTAATTTTGTTCATTTGCTGTACCCACAGCCAAATGAAACTTTCATGTGTTACCAACATACTACACCCTAAATCGCAGTTTCACCTCACCCAGTCGGGTGACACAAATCGGGTGAGATGAGTTCAGCCTGTTTACTTTCCCTGTTGCAGAGTGCGATGGGCATCAATTGCCAAATAAGCCCCTTGGACAGTCATCAACAGCACAACCAACGGGAGAGACATTCCAGATAACAGCGAAATAATGCCCGCAATATTGATGCAGTTGGCTTGCACAATATATAAGATAGCGGTGGTTAAATCCGGGTTAGCCGAACGGGAGCGGCCCGATACAATCAAAGCGGCTAGGATGAAGGCTTGCAATTGGGGGTTGGAGACAACCAGGAGATACTTGAGGAGAGGGGTAATCATTTTCTGTAACATTGAACCCGACTCCTTTATCCAATCATTCTTGCCTAAGTCCTCGCTGGACATTAAAGGACTGAGATTAAGTGTCCCTTGTTGTCCCTTTTTGTCTCGATAACCTCCGTCTGCGCTGTCACTCCGCCAGGGGTTAAAACCCCTGTCTCATAGCCAAAGTCAGTTAAAACTGACTGACGGAAACCGTTTTAGTCCTCTTTAGAGGACTTTAGCTATTAGCAAGGGACTTGAGTCCCTTGCGGGTATGATTGATATTGCAAAATTGGGCAGTCAATCAGAATGTGAGTCTTCTACACTGGGTAGTATTGGTTACTCCAACGATTAGTTATGGTCGAAAACCGCAAGCGTGACAGCGTTCAGGTTCACGAAGCAGGAAAAGCTGAACTGAAACGAGCTAAGGCAATACAACGCAACGATCAAGATAAGCCTTTACGTTATTTAGACATTGGAACAAAAGCCAATGTAGATGAAAAGACAGTAAAGCGATTTTTTAACGGAACTTCTGTAAAGCGTAGTTCAGCCTTTGCAGTTGCTCAAGCGCTAGGCTTGCAGTTAGAAGATTTAATTGACTCACCGGAAATTCCAGAACCGGAGAGAGAAACTGCGCTTGACTGGCGGGAAATCTGCAATAGGGAGTTTCAGAAGCAACTCGACATCAACCAACGCAGGCGACAGGCGACGGAGAAGGCGACAGAGTTAGGAATTCATGTGCCTTTGGGGTTGGTGGAACGCAAGCAGCAAAGCCGTTCTCAGTCGAGGGATTTTTCGCCGGAAATGGGGATGGAGGCGTATCAACCCACCTTAGAAGTGGTGGAAAAGACGTATCAGCATCAGCAGTTCCTTGATGAGATTATTGGCGAGACGGGGAAGGCGAACCAAAAAGGGGTAGCAATTATTGGGGAGCCGGGTGCGGGGAAAACCACGCTACTCGAACAGATTGGCAAATATTTACAGCAGCAGCAAGCGTTACCGATTTTTATCCCGTTGACGAACTTGGGGGAGAAGTCGTTAAAGGAGTATCTGTTAACACAGTGGGGAGAGCAGAACATCACCCCCAGCCAGTTAGAGGAGTTGTTGCAAACTCAGCGCGTTTGGTTGTTGCTGGATGGCGTGGATGAGATGGCGCAGGCTTCCCCCTTGGATGCGGTGTATCGTCAGGCGGTGGAGTTGCAACAGGCGCGGGTGGTGTTGAGTTGTCGGCTGAATGTTTGGGATGCGAGTACGAAGAATTTACCGGATTTTCAGACGTTTAAAACGCTGGAATTTAGCGAGGAACAGGTACAGCAGTTTATTCGCCAGTGGTTTGGCGAGGAACAACTCTGGGAAAGGCTGAAGGAGTCGGGGAAGGAACGCCTGCGAGATTTGGTAAAAAATCCTTTGCGGCTATCATTGTTGTGTCAAACCTGGGAGTCTGGGCAAGAGTTACCCGAAACCCAGGCGGCGCTTTACGAACGATTTGTGCGCTATTTCTACGAGTGGAAACCGCAGGAATTTCCGGTAACGTTGACGCAACGGGAGGAGTTGAACGCAGCTTTAGCCCGGTTAGCGTTGGAAGCAATTGATAAGGGAAAAACCCGCTTTCGCATCAGTCAAAGATTTGCGCTACGGGTGATGGAGGAAGAGTGGCTAAACCTGGCGTGTCGTCTGGGTTGGCTAAACCAAGTGGATAGAGATAAGGATACAGAAGAAGCGTTTTATGCTTTCTATCATCCAACGTTTCAGGAATATTTTGCCGCGTTAGCGGTTGAGGATTGGTCATTTTTCTTAACTCACGTCCCTGAAAATCCTCAGCAGGGAATTTATCGCATCTTTGAGCCGCAATGGAAGCAGGTGATTTTATTGTGGTTAGGGCGAGGGGATATTGATGAGGAAGCGAAAGGGGCGTTTATTCAGGCATTAGTAGAGTTTGAAGATGGTTGTAAAGGCTTCTACCATTATCAAGCATATTTTTTTGCTGCTATAGGAACTGCTGAATTTAAAGATTGTACCAAGGTAGAGACAATTATTTGCCAGGTTATCAGATGGAGTTTTGGTTATTTGGATATTAAAAGTCAAAGTTGGAGTATTTTTCCAGCTTCAATTGCAAAAAGAGCTAAAACTGCTTTATGGCAAACTAGTCATGATAAGTTTATTGAACAATCACTCCAATTACTTAAGGCCTGTTTAAGTGAAGATGTTTCTATTAATATCATCGGATTTTTAGGGAAAATAGCAGTGGGAAATGAAACTGCGATCGCGGCTTTAATCCAACTTTTATCCACTACTCAATCTAATGTTACCCGGTGGAATGCTGCCAGTAGCTTAGGGAAAATAGCAGTCGGAAATGAAACTGCAATCGCGGCTTTAATCCAACTTTTATCCACTACTCAATCTGATGTTACCCGGTGGAATGCTGCCAGTAGCTTAGGGAAAATAGCAGTCGGAAATAAAACTGCAATCGCGGCTTTAATCCAACTTTTATCCACTACTCAATCTGATGTTACCCGGTGGAATGCTGCCAGTAGCTTAGGGAAAATAGCAGTCGGAAATGAAACTGCGATCGCGGCTTTAATCCAACTTTTATCCACTACTCAATCTGATGTTACCCGGTGGAATGCTGCCAGTAGCTTAGGGAAAATAGCAGTCGGAAATGAAACTGCGATCGCGGCTTTAATCCAACTTTTAGCACCCACTAGATCTGAGGATATCCGGAGTATGGCTGCCCATAGTTTAGGGAAAATAGCAATCGAAAATGAAACTGCGATCGCGGCTTTAGTCCAAATTTTATCCACTACTAAATCTGCAAGTATCCAGTATAATATTGCCAGTAACTTAGGGAAAATAGCAGTCGGAAATGAAACTGCAATCGCGGCTTTAGTCCAACTTTTATCCACCACTCAATCTGTGGTTATTCGGTGGATTGCTGCCAGTAGCTTAGGGAAAATTGATGTGGAAAATGAAAGTGCGATCGCTGCATTAGTCCAGCTTTTATACACTACTAGCTGGGATATCTGGCTTAATATTGAAACGACTTTTTGGGAAAATGAAATTGTAAATACTTTTCGGGAAGATGAAATTTTTGACTTTGTATCATTCCGGCTTTTAAACACTACTAAACCTTATGGTATCCGGCGTAATATTGTCAAGACTTTTGGGGAAATAGCAGTGGAAAATGAAACTGCGATCGCGGCTTTAGTTCATATTTTATACGCCACTCAATTTGAGAAAGACCACATTATTGCTGCCAAGTGTTTAGGGCAAATAGCAGTGAGAAATGAAACTGCGATCGCGGCTTTAGTTCATGTTTTATACACTACTAAATCTGAAAATATTCGATGGAGTGCTGCCAATGCTTTAGAAAGAATTGATGTAGGAAATAAAAATGCGATCGCTGCATTATTCCAGATTTTATACTCTACTAGGTATGAGGATATCCAGTTAAGTGTTGCCAGTATTTTAGGTAAAATTTATGCAAGAAATGAAACTGCTATCGATGCGTTAGTTCAAATTTTATCCACTACTAAATCTGAGAGTATCCAGTTGAGTGCTGCCAGAATTCTAGGAGAGTTGGCAGTAGTAAATGAAACTGCTATCGCGGCTTTAGTTCAACTTTTATCCATTACTAAATCTGAGAGTATCCGGTGGAGTGCTGCCAAGAGTTTAGAAAAAATAGCAGTAGAGAATGAAGGTGCTATCGCGGCTTTAGTCCAAATTTTATCCACTACTAAATCTGAGGGTATCCGGTGGAGTGCTGCCAGTATCTTAGGGAAAATTGATGTAGGGAATGAAGGTGCTATCGCGGCTTTAGTCCAAATTTTATCCACTACTAAATCTGAGGGTATCCGGTGGAATGCTGCCGAGAGTTTAGAGACAACTCTCATAACAAAAGAACATTATGTTGAAGTAGTTTCAGCGTTGAAAGACTGTATTACTGATGAGGTTTATGAAAATAACTTCGATCGATTTGATAGCTGCTACGAAATTGTCTGGAAATGCGCCCAAAATCTCTCTTATCCCGACTTCTATCAAGCATGGCATTATCCCACCCTGACACCCCATCCTGAGATGCAAGAAACTACAGGCGTTGGCGTTACACCTGAAGCCCTTCTCCTCAACTGGGATAACTTCCCCCAAAACCTCGCCCAAGCCCTAAAAAAACAACCCGAAATTGCCGATAAAATCTCAGTAACTTGCATCGATGCTAGCCAATTCCTCGACTCTGATAACCCTGCCTCAGAAATTTATGTCAAATTGGTGAAAGCAGGCTATCCCCGAAGTGCGGATGGAACGCCGAAAGATTTGCAAAGCCTGAAAGTTTATTGCGAACTCGAATGTCCTGAAGCTTGTCTAATCTTTTACGAAGCCCCCAGCAACCCGCCACCCCAAGGGTTTAGCCCCATTTTCCTCAACGCCCTCAGCAGATTTTCCCCAGCCAACCGCATCGCCATTGTTAGCGAAAAACCCGATAGTTCTTTGCAAACCTTCTCCCCCACTCACCCTAACCTCATCCCCACCCTCATCGCCTGGATGCGCGCTACAGTTCTAGAAGATTGAAACAGAGTGGATTGCAAACCGCTGAGTAAAAAACCTGTTAGATTACACTTTTGATCGGTAATTGTGGTTGCGGCTATCTCAACAAAAGCTTGGGAGTAGACACAAGCGGCAGGATTAACTAATTCGATCCTGCTTCATCTGAAGTCGCCTGATGAATCCTGTTTTCTAACTTTACCTCCCATTCCGGATCGCTAGGATCGATCGCAATCATTCGTCCCGCCGACTTTGAACGATCGATATACGCCTGAAAAGCATTAACATCCTCTCTATGGGCGAGGACATACTGCCGTAGCTCATCTAAACTCAGTGCATCATAGGTCACGGCTCATAACCTCCTGTCGGCTTAATCTCAAAATCTAGACCCTCTCCAGCAAGAACGTATAGATTCCCATTACGTTCATCCATTCTGACAAGCTCAATTGTCTTGTACTGCCAACCTTGATAGATTGCATTGGTTAGTCGATAGCAAAGCCGATAAAGCCCTTAAGCCTGTGTATTGTTGGGTTCCATACTTGTTTAGCTTAACTTAACCCAACTGATAATAGCGGTTTGCAAGCCTTTTTCTCCCATTCAGATCGGAGTTAAGGTAGTGTTGGGTCGCGCAAGGCTTGACCCAACCTACGGGGAAGGGTTCTAGCTGAAATTGCGAATAATGGCGTCTGCAAATTCGGAACACTTCAGCGGGGGTTCGACTGGGGGTTCCATCAACCGCGCCAAATCGTATGTCACCTCGCGGTTAGAAATGGCAGTGGCTAGACCTTTTTTGATTAAATCTGCCGCTTCCTGCCATCCCATATATTCCAACATCATCACCCCAGAGAGAATCAACGAACCGGGGTTAACGCGGTCTAACCCGGCGTGTTTCGGGGCCGTTCCATGAGTCGCTTCAAAAATAGCACACTCATCCCCAATATTTGCCCCAGGCCCCATCCCCAAACCGCCAACGATCGCAGCAGCCGCATCCGAGAGATAATCGCCATTGAGGTTCATGGTTGCCAGAATCGAATATTCTCCAGGTCGGGTCTGAATTTGTTGGAAAATACTATCGGCAATGCGGTCATTGACCATAATTTTGTCTTTCCACTGACCTTTCCCGTGGGTTTCGCCGATGGAGTTGAGAACGCTTTCCACTTCTTTGCAGATTTCCGCCCGCTTCTCTGGGGTTAAACTGTCATAACCCGGATCGATTTTCCGAGCATTCTCTTCAATGGAGAGGTTTGGGTTGCGTTCCTGATTGTCCAGAATCCATGACTCTCTTTCTGTGACGCATTCTTCTCTAAACTCGGTGGTGGCCAGTTCGTAGCCCCAATCGCGGAAGGCACCCTCGGTATACTTCATAATGTTGCCCTTATGCACCAGCGTTACCATCTGCTTGTGCTTGGGGAGGCGCAACGCATTCTGAATCGCCCGTTTCACCAGGCGCTGAGAACCCGTTTTACTAATGGGTTTAATGCCAATCCCAGAATCAAGGCGAATTTGCTTTTTGCCATGTTCTGGCGTTGCGGGGATGAGTTCGTTATTTAAATAGTCAATCAGCTTTTTGCCGAGTTCGTTACCCTCGCGCCACTCAATCCCTAAATAGATATCTTCGGTATTCTCCCGATAAATAATTACATCCAACTGTTCGGGAGATTTGTGAGGAGAGGGCGTTCCGGTATAGTAACGACAAGGCCGCACGCAGGCGTAGAGGTCAAAAATTTGCCGCAATGCCACGTTTAAAGACCGAATTCCCCCCCCAACTGGCGTGGTTAACGGCCCTTTGATGGCAACCCCATACTCTTTGATGGCATCTAGGGTATCTTGTGGTAGGTATTGGTACGTTCCATATTTGTCACACGCCTCGTCTCCAGCGTAGACTTTAAACCAGTTAATTTCCCGTTTGCCGCCGTAAGCCGCCTGGACTGCTGCATCAAAG
Organism: Desertifilum tharense IPPAS B-1220; assembly: GCF_001746915.1. Lineage (NCBI taxonomy): Bacteria > Bacillati > Cyanobacteriota > Cyanophyceae > Desertifilales > Desertifilaceae > Desertifilum > Desertifilum tharense. The sequence goes on along the minus strand of NZ_MJGC01000088.1, from coordinate 92,258 downwards.
ACTTTTTGCGAAGCAGGCCATAAATCAATTCCCGTACCATCGCCCCGAATGAAGGGAATAATCGGGTCGTCGGGAACGATGGGTTCGCCATTTTCAAAGGTAATTTTCGATCCCGTAGTGGGAGGTGTCAATTTTTCGTACATAGGTCGCTACGTTCAGTGAAAGGCTTGACAATCACAGTAGGCTACCACAGGTCTTGGGGGAATTGGGAGTTGGGAATTGGGAGTTAGGAGTTGGGGGAGAAGAGGATGGGGGGATGGGGAGGTGGGGAGATGGGGGAAGAAGGGAGTTGGGAATTGGGAGTTAGGAGTTGGGGGAAAGAGGAATTCAGGGTTAACCCCGATCGCTCCCAAACTTCTCGGCAGTCGTGACTCCTTGGACTCAGCACTCTTTTCTTACTCGGAACACCGCTACGCGGAAGCAAGCTACGGAACTTTGCACTCTTTTCCCCCCACCTTCTTCCCTACTCAGCACCTAGAGAAGCACTGAGATATGCGGGAGAGGGGGATGGGGGAAGATGAAGATTTTCGGTATCTTTGAGGTGAGTGGGTGGTTTAAGTGGAATTTGACTACCCCCGATTGGAGGAATTTGTTATGGGAAACTAGAAGTTGAATATTTTTCTCAATATCTTTTAGAGGTCAATCTGCATAAAATAAGGAACTACTAGACTGTTTAGGTTCAAGACCACTTTGTCAACTGGCAAGTCGCTGTTGCTAATGCCGTCCCTGCCTTCTACTATCAAAGTCCAAAGCCGCTTTTCCCAGTTTCGGTCCTCTTTGTTAAAGAACTGAGATTTGCTCTCTAGAGGTTATACAATGCCTGAGTTCGATTGCTTACAAACCTGGCAGGATTGCAATCAGGGGAATACAGTGGTTACTCCTATGCATTCCACTGAAACCTTCACTCAACCTGCGATGGCGAACTTCCAAGCAGACAATCCCTCCGAGGGTCATAGAATTCATCAGGCTTTTACCTCCCATCGAGAACCGGACATTGAACCTCCTGCAAGGATTTCTCGGTTGTTGACGGCTTTTGCCCAAGCGACTCAGTTGGTTTTGGGTTCCCCGGCGACACGGGAAGCGCTACATTCAGCTTTGGCGATGCTTGGGGAAGCGATCGCAGTTAACTGTTGTTATCTTTTACGCCTCTATGCTGGGGAAATTCCGGAACAATGGCAAGCCCAAGTTGAAAGTACGTGGTTCAGCACGGAAAATGCAGCATCGGCGATCGCACCTTATCCGGTTAATGCCCAATGGTACGCCACGTTAGCTGCCCAGCAACCGATTAAAGGCTTTTTACCCGATTTTTCGCTATTGCATTGCAGTTGGTGGGAAACGCGCAACGTTTGTTCGTTTATCTGGTTTCCCGTCTTCTTTAAGGATAACCTTTGGGGAGTTTTGGGGTTTGAAGATTGCCAAAGCCAGCGCCAGTGGACGACGGAAGAAGAAACGCTTCTGGGCAGTTTTGCTACAACGGTGGGGGCGGCGATCGCCAACGCCCAACTCTCCCTGACGTTACAACAAAATGAATCGCGCTTGCAACGCATTAGCGTCAACCTGCCCGGTGTCATCTTTCAGTCACAGCGCTACGATAACGGCAGTTGCAGGATGTGCTACATCAGTCCGACGTGTCGGGAACTGTTTGAACTCGAACCGGAAGTTATCCAAGCTAGGAACGAAGTGCTGCTAGAGTTAATTCATCAGGGCGATCGCGAAGATCACGACCGTCGGCTGATGCACTCAATGCAGACGCTAGAACCCTTCTATTGGGAAGGACGCATTGTCACCCATTCCGGACGGTTAAAGTGGATTCAATGCGCTTCTCGCCCCGAACGTCAAAGCGATCGCTCTGTACTCTGGGATGGGGTTGTTTTAGAGATTAGCGAACGCAAGCGATCTGAAGAAGCCTTGCGACTCAGCGAAGCCAGAAACCGGGCTTTAATTGAAGCCACTCCCGACTTAATGTTTCGCATCCGCGCTGATGGCACCTATCTGGATGCAAAGGCGGATAAAGCCTATCAGATTATCTTGCCCCCTCAAGAAATTATCGGCAAAAACCTATTTGATGTCCTTCCCCGCGAAGCCGCCGAAGAACGGATGGCGAACATTCAACGCGCCCTCGCCACCGGACAAACCCAATTATACGAATACCAACTGTTCATTCAAGGACAATGGCGAGACTACGAAGGGCGGATCGTTGTTAGCGGTGCCGATGAAGTCTTAGTTATCGTTCGCGATATTAGCGATCGCAAAGAATTTGAAAAACAACTCAAAGAACGCGAAGCCCAGTATCGTAGCATCTTTGAAGCCACCACTGATGGGATTATCATCAGCGATCCCGAAACCGGACAAGTGATAGAAACCAACCCCGCCTGCTGTGCAATGCACGGCTATACCTACGAAGAATTTATTGGCTTATATCCCCAAGCTTTTATTCATCCGGATCATTTTCATCTATTTTATGAGTATCGCCAAACTGTGCAAGCCGGAGGACAGTTTTATCGCCGCACGGTAGACCTTCGCAAGGATGGAACGCCCTTCCCGGTTGAAGTTCGGGGTATCCAGTTTGAGTACAACGGCAAACCCCATCTCCTGGCTATCCTACGCGACATTACCGAACAAGTGCGATCGGAACAACTGCAACAGGAACAGGAAGTTCAATATCGCAGTATGTTTGAAGCCAGTCGCGATGCCCTATTTGTCAATGAGTTAGATGGCACCTTGGTAGAAGTTAATCCCGCCGCGTGCGAAATCTTTGGTTATCCCTATGACGAACTGATTAAACTCAAACCCGATGCCTATATTCATCCTGACTATCATCACCTGTTAGGCGAGTATTTCGCGACCATTCAGGCGGGGGGCGAATATCGCACCCAAGCGATCGATATTCGCAAAGATGGAAGTTTATTCCATGTGGATGTTTTGGGAACGCGGTTTATTTACAAAGGCAAACCGCATATCTTAGGGGTGATTCGCGATATTACCGCCCAGGTTCAAGCCCAGCAAGCCTTGCAAGAATCAGAAGAAAAGTTTGCAACCGCCTTTCGTTCCAGCCCTTATCCCTGCACGATCAGCCTTTTAGAAAATGCCCGGTTTATTGAAGTCAACGATCGCTTTTTAGAAGTCACCGGCTATTGTCTAGAAGAGGTGATTGGGCGAACCGCCTTTGAACTCAGTATTTGGGACGATCCCAGCGATCGCGCTTACTTAGTGGAGGCTTTGCAGGCGACGGGGGCGGTTCGCGATCGCGAGTTAACTTTACTAACAAAACAAGGCGAACGGCGAACGGTTTTATTCTCCGCAGAAATGATCGTCTTAGGCGGGCAACAATGCTGGTTATGCGTTGTTAACGATATTAGCGAACGCAAGCAAGCCGAAGCCCAATTGCAAATTGCAGCCCAGCGCGATCGCCTGTTTGCCAAAATTACCTCGCAGATTCACCAATCCCTGAAACTCGATTGTATTTTTGATACCACCGTTCGCGAAGTGCGGCAATTTTTAGGGGCCGATCGCGTCTATATTGCCCACATCGACACCCAAGGCACCTACGGCGAAGTGGTTGCAGAATCCGTCGATCCGGCTTGGATTTCCCTGTATGGACAAACCACCAACAATACAGACTACCTGAACGAAATTCGCGGCCTGTTTGCTCAACATCAAGTGCGGGCCATTGATGATGTCACTCAAATTGAAGCGCCACCCAATATCGCCCAACATTACGCCGACTATCAAGTCAAATCGACGATTAGCGTTCCCGTTTGGTTAGGCGATGAAGTCTTTGGGGTTCTCGTCGCCCATCAATGCAGCCATGCGCGCCACTGGGAAGCGATGCACAAGGACTTACTAGAAGCCTTATCCACCCAAGTTGCGATCGCCATCAAGCAAGCCCAACTCACCGCCGGATTAGAACGAACTGTCGCCGAACGGACCGCCCAACTTCAAGAGAAATACGCCGAACTCCTCAAACTCAACCAACTCAAAGATATTTTCCTCCATGCTGTTTCCCACGATCTCCGCACCCCCGTAACTGGGTGGTTGCTGGTGTTGCAAAACCTCCTAAAAGCCACAGACAATAAACCCGATTCACCTCCCTCTATTCCCATTCCGCGTTCAGTTTTAGAACGCATGGTACAAAGCAGCCACGCCCAACTGCATCTCATTAACTCTTTATTAGAAACCGCCGCCTCGGAAATTCGGGGAATTGTGCTTTCCCCCAAACCCACGCAACTCAATGAGGTCATTCAAGGTTTAGCTGCCGATTTGGAACCCTTAATTATCAAACATCAAGCGTCCTTAGTCCAAAATTTACCTGAGAATTTACCCCTTGTTGAGGTTGATTGTCCCCAACTGCGGCGCGTCTTTGAAAACTTAATCGGAAATGCCCTCAAGCACAATCCACCGGGCATCAAAATCGAGATTGGGGCTGAAGTTATCGTTGCTGAATCTTCTGTTATCCGCTTTTCCCTTACAGATAACGGGGTGGGAATGTCCCCAGAAGATTGTGCTACTGTCTTTCAACTCTACGTCCGAGGTCAAACCTCAAGACACTCCCCCGGTTTAGGCTTAGGCTTATACCTCTGTCGCCAAATTATCACCGCCCACGGTGGCGAAATTGGTGTAGACAGTACGCTTGGTGTGGGGACAACGTTCTGGTTTACGATACCTGTTTAGGGAATAAAGCCGAGTCGGTTGGATCGGTTGACCCAACTCCGATCCTTCACTTTTTGAAATCTCGTATCGGTAGGGAACTCTGAAAAACGATTTGTAGATCAATAAGGTATCTTTCCTCTAACCTATCGATCTATGTTTTCGACGCCGCAGGGAATTCCGAATTTACCGGATCTGACTCATCCGAATGAGTTAATTCAATTTGGCACTCAGGGGTTGACCATTTTTTTGATTCTAACGCTCTTAATCGGGGCGTTAGGTATCGTTTTTGCGGGTATTAGTTTAGCGTTGCGCCGCGATGTAAACGACACTCGCCTTTGGACGCAACAATGGCTGACGCGCTATGACTTTATGTTACAGATTTTGCAACATGGAGGGCTAATTTTAGTTTTATTAGTGGTGGGTTTCTTCTTTTCTTCTACCCTTGCCAATCGCTACCATCATTGGGAACAAGCCAAAGTGGTAGAAGTGGCGCGAACTGTAGGAGGCGATCGCATGGAACAAAGCGCCCCGCAAATGCGCTATGAAATCCCCCAAACTTTTACTTACCAAAATTATATTGACGGTCGGTTTGTGACGGTGGAAGAAATCCGCCAAGTCGATCGGTTTATGACGCTAGCCGGATCGCAAGTTCAAGTAACCTTAAATCAAGAGAGCGATCGCGCTACCAATCGCACCATTTATCGCGTAGACTTTAGCGCAGATTACCAGGTGGTAAACCGCCTCAACGAAACAGAAGACTTTTTCTTTGAAGTGCGTCCCCCTTCCGGTTATTCTCTGTTGCAAAACTTCCGCGTCGAACGCGATGGAACCCGCCTCGAACCCATTAACCCCGGCGACTACGGGTTTCCGTTTCGCTTAGAACCCGGAGAAACCTCAACATTCCGCGTCGCCTATCTCGCCCAAGGTAGCCCGCGTTGGGTTTATAACGCCAATGGACAGTTGCTCTCTAATTTTCGCCTGAATGCGATCGCCTATTTCCCCAAGGCCGATTTTGCCAGCGGAATTGCACCCACCGAAACCCAAGCCGAAGGACGGGGAACGCGCTTTACCTGGACGTTTGACGATAATGTCTCGGTGCAAAATCCTTTTGGGGTATTCACTGCAACTAACCCAGTCCGCAATACCGGAATTTTACCGCGCCTGCTACTCCTCGGCCCGGCCCTCTTCTTGTGGTGGTTGCTGCTCTTGTATTTATCGGTTCCCATCCGCCTGCAAGATGTGGCGATCGCAGGAGGGGTCTTTTTTGCCAGTTTGCTCGCTTTAACCTACCTCAGCCGCCTTCTACCTGCCTCTATTGCTTGGGTTGGCGTTTCCCTCGTTCTCTTGTTCCTGGCTTGGGGGCTGGGCTTCAGTCGCCAGCAATCTTGGGCCGCTATTATTGCCACCCTCGCTGGGGCCGTTATTCCCGTCTTTGGTTTATTAATTCCCTATAGCGGTTTAACCTTGAGTTTCGCTGGACTGCTATCGGCAGTTTGGCTAGCGGTGCGTCATTGGTACGGATGGATGGGAATTCGCCGACGAGTTGCTTAACGTTGAACAGATGCAAATGCGGGCTTTTGCCCGCAACTTTCTTTAAGCTTCCAGTGCTTCTTCAGGTTGTTGAAAGGACTCCCAAAGTTCCCTCGCTTTCGCTGCACCGTAGGGACTTTGCCAGAATTGCACCAAAAAGTAGATTCCTGTCCCCACCATAATCGCGGGAGATAGCCACTGCAACCAGGGGAGGTTACACCCTAATCGAGAAAGACCGATGAGTAATATATCGTCGAGAAAACTTAATAAAAAAGGCAATAATTTGCGAATTAAAGAAATAGATGATATCTCAGAATCTGCTAGATTACTCATAAATAAGGCAAATGTAACCATTTGCAAAACAGCTTGGCAGTTGGGGAACTAGAGAAAGTCAATTTCTACACCTCTAAATTGACGAGTTGGCGTCACGAGTGCTTCCCTGGAGCGTTTAGCTTGTTCATTTCTAATCGTTCAACAGATTAAGAAATAGTTCGTACCAATTTCACTCCTCACTGCTTAACTTAAGCGTAGCAACCTAGAATATCCTGCGAGGTTGCTCTGAAGATAGAACCCTCAGTCATTCTCTAGTCCTAAGTTCAAGCAGACCCAACTCTACCGCAAGCCATATGCGATCGCATCTAAGCCCTAAAATATTGCTGGAGGGTTGCTTGCCCTCTGAGACCTACCTTTGTACCCATTCCCAAGTTTGCGAGTCTGAAGGCACAATGGAGAAGCGAACCCGAACAAAGACTGATCATGCCTGGATTTGCTAACGCTCCCCTACAAACTCCCCATAGCGGCTACCATTGGGACACAATCAGCGATCGCTTTTTTGAAGGCTGGTATTATCGCGTCACCTTACCCGATATTGGGCAAACCTTCGCCTTCATGTACTCCATTGAAGACCCCACAGGAACTCAACCCTACACTGGTGGGGCCGCGCAAATTCTAGGGCCTAACGACGAATACTTTTGTCGCACCTTTCCCGACGTTCGCACCTTTTGGGCTTGGCGACACGCCCTGGGTTTAGGTCATTGGCGACAACTTAAAGGAGAAGATTCACCCTTAACCTTACTCCCCCGCTATCTCGAACCCGCAGACTTTAACCATTCCGTCCAAGAAGGCTATCAAGCAACCGCCACCTGGCACCAAGGCGTTCTTCACGATCCCGGCACGGGTCAAAGCGCCCGCTGGCAATATACAATTAAACCCGTCTACGGTTGGGGTCCTGCCAACAGCCTTCAGCAGTCAACCGCCGGGTGGCTTTCGTTTCTCCCCATCTTTGAACCCGGTTGGCAGATTTTACAGGCCCACGGTTTAGCCACTGGGGAAATAGAGTGGCAAGGTAAATGTTACGCCTTTCAAGATGCCCCCACCTACAGCGAGAAAAATTGGGGCCGCGCCTTCCCGAAAAAGTGGTTTTGGCTCAATTGCAATAGTTTTATAGACGAACCCGACTTAGCCCTCACTGCCGGTGGTGGTAAGCGAGGTATTTTAGGGTGGATGGAGTCGGCGGCGCTGGTGGGCATTCATTACCAAGGTCAATTTTATGAGTTTGTGCCTTGGAATGCTGAAGTGTGCTGGCAGATTGAACCGTGGGGATGCTGGCAAATGCAGGCCCGCAATTCAGAATATGAGGTTGAGTTAACCGGAACGACGAATAAACCAGGGACGCCCTTACGCGCCCCGACTCCGAAGGGTTTAGACTTCTGCTGTCGAGATACCATGCATGGCAAACTCACCTTGCAACTCAGAAAGCGCCAGGGTTTGCGTTCTTCTCTGGTTCTAGAAGCCCAGAGTCATTTATGCGGGTTGGAAGTGGGCGGAGAACCCTGGGATAAACCTTGGCAGTCGCTGGCTCGCTACCTCGGATAGCTGTTATGATCGCTATGTAATTGGGGCTGTGGCTCAGTTGGATAGAGCGATCGCCTCCTAAGCGATAGGTCATGGGTTCAAGTCCCATCAGCCCCGTTCCCTCAAACCTTTCTATCCCAGGCGTTTTTAGCTCTATTAGCTATAAGGCAGTCACTTCAGAGCAAAGGGATTTTGACGATGACTATAATTTTTGACTATGCATAGTTAACAGCTATAGGTGTAGCGATAACGCTTACGACAAGCTGAACGGATTCAAAAGATTAACCTGACTGATTTTTGACTCAGCACGCGGTAGCTAGAGTTGCTGAGAAGCCAAGACTCAACTTGTTAGAGTGGGTTTAGGATAGCTTTGCTGATTGCAAATCCGGGAGAAAGAAAAGCTAAAGCATGAGAGAAGGCTAGCAGTTCGCTGTACACTTTTGACAACAGCACCCTATTGCAATCTCAGCCTGTAACTGGGCACAAGAGAAGGCTAGCAGTTCGCTGTACACTTTTGACAACAGCACCCTATTGCAATCTCAGCCTGTAACTGGGCACAATGGATGACCTCTCGATTGGATCACTTCAATCCCTGTTTAAATCATGATGTTAAGGATCGGTCTCAGCGGACAACGTTACAAACCCACTCGGAAAAATCGCTCTAGAACTAGGGCTTTATTGTGGCGGGTTTCGTTGTTTGCCATCTTGGCAGGGACGGTTTGGTTTAGCTATAAGCAAGTCAGGACGTATGTGTCTCAGCCGCAGGCGGTACTGGTTTTGGGGGGGGCACCTGTTCGCGAGGTTTTTGCTGCTGAGTTTGCGAAAGAACATCCTAATCTGGAAATCTGGGTATCGAGTGGCAGCAACCCGGAATATTCAGAATGGGTGTTTTCTGAGGCGGGAATTGCGCCCGAACGCATTCACTTAGACTATCAGGCGGTGGATACGGTGACGAATTTCACGACGCTGGTTGATGAGTTGAAGGCGCGGGATATTACTTGTATTTATTTGATTACTTCTGACGATCATATGCGCCGCGCTCAGGTGATTGGCGAGATTGTTCTGGGGAGTCGGGGGATTGCGTTTAAGCCGATTTCTGTGCCTTCTGGACGCGATACAGAACCGATTGAAAAGGCGATTCGAGATGGCGCAAGGGCGGTTTTGTGGGTGATTGCTGGGACGACGGGGGAGAATTTGATTGAAAAGCTCAAAGGTCACGATTAGCGCTCTGATGGCGATCGCCATCTCAATAAGAAGATATCTTTAACGATCTGTAAAAGCAAGACGAGATGCAGCAGGCCTGTAGATAACTGCATGACAGGATCGAGCGGACGGGCGTTAAAGAGGAATAGAATACCGCTAAGAAGCAGTAGCACTGCCGGGAAGATAACTTGATAGAGGCGTCCAGAGGAATTGGGAAACCGATAAAAGTTACGCAGTCCTAGGAAAAATAGCAGGCAATAAAAGCTAAAATAAGCAATCCTTAAGGGGAAGTTTAGCCGCCAGCCTTGAAAGGCAAAGATAATCCCTGAACCAATGACCAAGGGAAGAGCGATCGCAACTTGGATAATTAATAGAATAATTCCAGTTGTGCCAAAGACTTTCGGCAATTGCAACTTGGCCAGCGACCAACGCGGCGAGAGGATGAGATAAGCGATCGCGATCGCAATATCTATTATTCCCAATAGGGAAATCAGACTAATATAAATCATTCGAGTTTATAAACGCCCTATTTTCTCTATCTCTAGAGAGAGGTTATCTATCAAACTTTGTGCTAGTTGAATTTGATAGGAAGCAGGCGTTGATTCTAAAGGTTCATCTTCACTTTTATAACAGATAATTGTCTCTAATTTTTGTTGGAAATCGCGCAGGTTTGCCAGCCATTCAATATTGAGATGGGTTAAATAATCCTCTGCGGCTTCTTGATAGGCTTGTAAAATTTGACTTTCCGGGGGAGAATTTGCCGATTTTTGAGAGGGCGTGCGGCCGATCAGATAGCTGGCACCCCCGACAACCGCCGCGCCTACCGGCCCCCCCAAAATCCAACCAATTCCTGTAGATAGCGCCACTGGCATTAAGTCTGAATCACTTTTTGAGGTCGCAGTTTGAGGCGGTTTGGGTAAGGTGACTTGGGGGGGACTGGGATAGGGAAACTTGAGGGTACCTGGATGTTGCTGTTGAAAAAACTCGCAACCCTTATCTAGCCATTGATTGAGCGATTGTTCGTGAGGTGCGATCGCGCTTTGCAGGCGTTGCGTTTGCCAAGTTTCAAATTGTCCCTGACGTAGCGCCATTGCCAGTTCAGATTGATAGCGTTCTAGCAGTTTGGGGAGATACAGCCAGCTTTCTAACTCCGAGGCGCTAGCTTGGAACCCTTGGCGAATGAGTTTTTCCGCTTTTTGTTGAATGGCAATTTTCGCCTGTTGCTTCTCTTTAGCGGCGACTAATTCTGCATTAAACGCTTCTACTTTAGCCTGTAACTGCTGTTGAATTTGAGAAGCGATCGCCTGAATGCGAGGGAGACGAACCCGCAACCGTTCCTGTTGTGCCGCTGTAATGGCTTGTAAGGCTGATTCAAACGCCGCTAACCCACTCACTTGCGCCGCAGAAGTATCCCCTTTTAATCTAGCTCTCAGGGCCGGTAGAGCATCAACCCGGTAGAGGTTGCTAATGCCAGAGGGAAGATCGGCGCGAAAACTCTCTGCCACAAACCGCAGGCGGTGAAAGACCTCTTTCTGTTCGTCAGGTTCCAATAAATTCAGGAAATTCACCACAAACACGATACTTTTAATCTCGCGATCTAATAGCCAGTCGCGCAGGTGTTCGCGTTCCCCCAACGTCATCAGCTTGCGAGCATCCAAAACCTGGATAATTAGATCGCAGGTAAAAAGGCGATCGCGCACTAGCATTTCTTGCGCCTCGCGATCGTTAGTTCCAGGTAAGTCCAGAAATTCTATCCCGGTTTGCAAGAAAGGATGGGGATAGGTAACATTCACCCCCGTCACATCCCCTCGCATCCGCCGTTGGTCATCTAAAATGGCGTATTGTTTGAGGATATCGGTTCCCGGTTCCACAATCTCTCGACCGTTAGAGAAGGTAATGCGAGTCGTGATTTCTGTACCGTAGCGTACTGCGATCGCAGCCCCCGTTGTGGGAATGAGATCGATCGGGAGAGTCCGACTACCCAGTAAGGCATTTAACAAGGTAGATTTACCATGATTAAACGGCCCAAATACGGCAATGCGGAAAACCGGATCGGCTAAATAGTCGCATAAGTTAAGGGCATCTTGGCGCAAGCTAGCGTTAGACTCAAAATCAATTAAGCCCAAAGCCGACTGAACAGACGCAACCAGGTTAGCAAATTCCGAAGAGTATTCCATCCTTCCTCCCCAACTCCCAATTCCCAACTCCCAACTCCCTTCTTCCCCAACCCCTAACTCCCAACTCCCAACTCCCTTCTTCCCCAACCCCTAACTCCCAATTCCCAACTCCCTTCTTCCCCAACCCCTAACTCCCAATTCCCAACTCCCTTCTTCCCCCCATCTCCCCATCTCCCCACCCTCTTCCCTCGACTAGGCATTCGCCGCCAGGAACCCTTGATACAGCGTTTCCACCTGTTCGGTTTCAGCACTGACTTCAGACGCAAACCGCTTAAAGCGATCGCACTCAGCAGTACGGCTGATTTCCTGGGAGTTTTTCTGCTGCATTAGGTTATCTAATTCGGCTTTGCGGGCGTTGATGTCGTCGTTGAGGCGTTCTGTGACTTCGCGTTCGTAGGTGTCGAAACATTCTGCGATCGCATCATAGATCGGTTGCCATTGTTCTTGGGCGACTTGGGGTAAATATTTTACTAATTCCTTGCGGGCGGCTTTCACCAGTTCTTTACGCGCCCCATCCGCTTGCAATAACCCGACTCCCATCCCTAAGAGGGCGAGGTATAGCGGCCCTAATACAATACCTGTAAATGAGGCGATGATGCTGCTAATTCCAAAGACGGTAATAAAGTTGAGGACAATATTTTTCCAGTCAAAACCCGCCCCCGCCATTGCGACGCCTGCAATATTGCCTCTGGCTAGGGAGAATAAGCCTGCCGCCCATTTTGCCCAGGTGGGGGCATTATCTTCGGGGGTGGTGCCTAGCAGGGGTTGAACTTTTTGCCCGGTGAGTTTCTCGGTAATCTTATCTGTCACCTTGGTATAGGATGCGCCGTATTGCAAGGCACTCTTGGAAAGTTGCGTAAAGGCGGCGTTCATTTCCTGTTCGGCTGAGAGACTCCAGGCGGAGAGTTTATCGTTGATATATTGGCTAAAGGCTTCTGTCAGGGCTTTCTCGAAGGCTTCGCGCTTGCCTTTGCTGAGAAAGTCCATAAACCGCAATTCGGGCTGGTAGCGCAGGAAGTCGGTTTCAAAGGTATTGCCCAAGGCTAGCACGTAGGTTCGGAAGGAATCGGCGATCGCTTTAGCTTTGCGATCGCGCGTCGCGAGAATTTCGGCTTTAAACTGTTCGCGAATCTCGCTGAGTTTGGTAAATTCGGGTTCTACCGATTGAATTCGGGCTTTCAACTCCTCTACATCTTTTTCTAATAGCGGAATTCGCCGTTCAATGGATTCGCGAACGTGCCGTTCTGTTTGTTTTGCCAGGGTTCGGGCTTGACGAAACTCAGAAATAGCCCGTTCTTTGGTTAAAAATGCCCCTAGCGCCCCCATAAATTCAGGAAAACCCGTGCCCTCTAACGACGCGTCGGAATTTTTAATTCGCCGTCGCAATGCATCCAAAGAAGAAAGCAGAAATACGCGTTCGTCATACAAATCGAAGCCTTCCACCTGACAATATTCGGCTAAGTTGGCTTGAAAAACGCGATGTAATTTTTCTTCGGCTTCTGCTAACTCTTCTTCATCTTCTGGATCGATTAAACTTTCTCGCACCTGATCCCAAGCATTCACCAAAAAGAAGACAGATAAACCCCGCCCTTTGATATAGTTCTCTAAATATCGGCGTTCGCCTAACGTACAAGGTTGAGTAGCCCGCAGCACAAATAAAATGGCATGGCAATTATTGACATAGCCCAAAGATAATTCATTTCTCGCTTCTGTATCATTCAACCCAGGACTATCAACAATTTCAATCCCTTTTTCTAATAGCGGTAAGGGATACTCTACCACGGCATAATCTACATCTGGAAACGCTAGTTTTTTCTGACGTTCTAATTCTTTGGCTTCTGAAGGATCGATGGTGTAGCGCTGCTTAAAGACTTTGAAATCTACCTCTTCGGGTGCTTTACCATCATTAAAATACACCGTAACTTTCTTTTCAGCACCGTAGCGCAATAAGGTGAGAATTGCCGTACAGGGATTGACATCGCTAGGAAGCAGTCGTTCGCCAATTAAAGCGTTGAGAAAGGTGCTTTTTCCCCGTTTCATGTCGCCTAAAACGAGAAGCCGAAACACGCCTTTTTGTAAAGTTTGGCTATATTTGTCTAAGTCAGCAATTTCTCGTTCGAGTCCTAATTTTCCTGATTGGTTCTGGCTATTAGCTTCTGATTGTTTCAGCGTACTGACTAAATTTGCTAGATGGTGAGCAAGCTGAGAACGCACTTGGGAGACGCGTTCTAAACCACTCATAAATCGGGTTGTTTCTACTTTATAGCTCATGCGTTTCTAAATAATAAACGATTGAAAGGTATTCCTTTTTTGGAAAAGGGCTAGTTTTTTCAGGCTGCTAGCAAGCTTTCATAAACGGATTCCAGGCTGCGAACTTCAGCGAGAATTTGGCTATCTAACGTATTGAGGCGCTGCAATTCCACCTCGCAGTTAATTTCTTGGGTTTCTTTGTGCTGGATTAAGTTAGAAAGCTCAGATTTTCGGGCTTTAATGTCATCATCAATGCGCTGAATGGCTTCTTTTTCGTAACTATTGAAGCAGTTTTGCACGGCTTGATAAACATTCGTCTGTTGTTCTTGGGCAATTTTGGGCAGGTACTTCAGAAACTCTTTTTTTGTAGCTCGAATGAGTTCTTTTTTGGCGCTATCAGTTTGAAAAGCACCCACCCCTAATCCCAATAATAACAAACCCACTGGCCCAGTCACTAAGCCAATGGAGAAGATACTTAAAAAGCTCCAAATGCCTAATACAGCTAATGAGTTTAACAGGATATTTCGCCAATCAAAACCTGCCCCGGCTAGCGCCAAACCTGCAACATTTCCAATGGCTAAAGAGGCAAAACCAGCCGCCCAACTTGACCAAGACGGCGTATTTTCTTCAACACAAATATTAACAGAAATTTTCTGACCGATGAGTTTTTCGGTCATGGTTTGCGTCACCTGGGCATAGGCTTCACCATGATAGCTGGCTTTGCGTCCCAAGTCAGCAAAGGCGTTGCTCAGTTCTTGTTCGGTGCTGAGTTCCCAAGCGGCGACTTTATCGTTAATATATTGCTCAAAAGCGCGTTGAAAAGCGCTGTTAAATTCATCTCGCCTTCCCTGTTGCAGGAAGTCTAAAAAGCCAATATCGGGTTGATATTGGAGAAAATCGGTTTCAAAGGTGTTACCCAAATTCAGGATATAATTGTGGAAGCCTTTGGCGATCGCATCAGCTTTGCGATCGCGCAACGCAAAGATTTCTGACTGAAAGCGATCGCGAATTGCCTGGAGTTGGTTAAACTCAGGTTCAACCGCCTGAATGCGCTGTTTGAGTTCGTTGACATCGCGGCTTAACAGGGGAAGGCGGCGTTCGATGGCTTCATGTACCCGATGATAGGCTTGTCTGGCGAGGCTGCGGGCTTGACGCATTTGCGCGATCGCTCTTTCTTGGGTTAAAAAGGTATTGAGCGCATGGGTAAATTCGGGAAAGCCAGTTTCTGCTAAATTTGCATTGGGATCTTTTAGCCGTCGTCGCAGGGCTTGAATGGAAGAGACTTCAAAAACGCGCTGTTCGTAGATATCTTGTCCCTCAACTTGGCAATATTCTGCTAAGTTATTATGGAAGACTTTGCGAAGCTTGGTTTGGGCGTCTTGCAACTCTTCGGGATCGTCGGGATCGATTAAGGCTTCTCGAATTTCATCCCAGGCATTGACTAGGAAAAAAACGGTTAACCCTCTATCTTTAATGTAGTTATTCAAATAGCGCCGTTCTTCTAAGGTACAGGGTTGCATTGCTCGCAAGACGAAGAGAATGGCATGGCAATTGTTAATATAACTCAGGGCCAGCTCGTTGCGAGCTTCGGTATCATTCAATCCAGGACTATCGATAATTTCAATCCCTTTTTCGAGTAAGGGTAAAGGATATTCTACCGCTGCATATTCTACTTCAGGAAATGCGAGTTTCTTTTCCTGCTCTAATTTTTTGGCTTCGTCTGGATGAATGGTATAGTGTTGCTTAAAGGTTTCAAAGTCTAGACATTCGGGCGGGCGAACGCCTTTAAAGTAAACCTTAACTTGTTTGTGCAATCCATACCGTAGAATGGTTAAAACTGCCGTGCAGGGATTGACATCGCTAGGGAGTAGGTTTTCTCCGATTAAAGCGTTGAGAAAGGTACTTTTGCCGCGCTTCATATCTCCTAAAACCAGGAGACGAAAAACTCCTCTTTTTAAGTTGGCACTCGCAATGTTAATATCTTCAATATCGCGTTCTAGGCTAAGTTTTCCTGACGCTTGTTCGCCCTTAACTTCAGCTTTGGCTAGCGTCTCCGCAATCTTTTCAAGATGATTAGCACTGGCATGTCTAGCTTGAGAAACACGTTCGAGATTGCCCAAAAAGTTAGGATAACTCATGCTGATTTCCTAATGAATAAATCTTTAATTAAAAGTCCCTACAGGCTGCAATCATGAATCAAGGGCGGCTTGAAACGATTGATTCATGATTGAATTAAGTTTATTTGCGATCGCCTTCTAGGAAAAGCTTGTATCCGACAAATGCTATACTACCCACAATAATGGCTCCCGCTAGCCAACTGGCAACCTTCATACCCACAATTACTGCAACCACAAGTAGGAAAAATTTACCGATATTGGCAAGTTTTTTCCAGCGTTTTGCTGTCTTTTCAGGCGGTTGATGCTTGGTGGTGGAATAGACAGGGGTTGAAGCGGGTTGATACAGTTCTGATTCGATTTCCCGCAAGCGAATCATTTGCTCTCGCTCTTTTAATTCTCGTTCTCGGCGCTCAAACTCTTTTGCTTTATCGTCTGGAGAATTCATCCCGGTTATTCCTATGGTGACGAACAAGACTTGCAACTAATGCGAACTGCGGACATTCATTCATACTTTAACCCTAGACTTCCAGTCCTGACTGGAATTATGAAGAAGAGTAAAGAAGCGGCGAATGGCTCTGTAGATTTACTGATAGGCAGGCTATTAAATTAAACTCTATAAAAGTTGCTGCATGATTGAACGTCTTGAGGCATTTGCGAACTGACACTCACTGCTGAAAGTCGGAGGCTGTCGTAGCGACGATCTTGATTATCAGTTAACCCGGAGAAAGGCTTCTCGCGATCGCGCTCCCTTGGGAAATGTACTCTCTATACCAGACCAAGGTATTCAAAGTTCCCTCGCAAGATAGATTATTTTCCCTATCTAAGGGTAGAAAATTAGAATTGAGATTCTGCCTGACATTCTCCTCCTATTAACAACGAGTTACAACGGTTCATAGGTTTCAATGAATGTCTACCGGAGCAGGGAAAGCCCGATAGGAGGATATCTTTGAGCATTGGGAGAAAAGCCACTGGGAAGACTATGCTGCTTTCCTACAGCGTAGCGCTGCTCTCTACTACCCTGGCATTAGGAATTGCTCTACTATTGGGTTTTGTCATCGCTCCTATCCCCACTTCACCCTTTTTTGTCGCCGTTATGGTGAGCGCCTGGTTGGGCGGTTTAGGGCCAGGTCTATTGGCAACTGTTTTATCTACACTGGCGATTAACTACTGTTGCCTTCCGCCCCCTTACTCCTTCGCTTTTGACGATCCAAACACGTTAGTCCGTTTGGGAGCATTCATCATCGCCTCCTTCCTGATTAGCGGATTAAATCAAGCCCGTTGGAGTGCGATCCATCGAGAGAAAAGATTGCGAGCTGCAAGCGAAACGGCTCAACGCGAAACTCAAGTCGTGAAAGAACGTCTGGGTACGGTTCTTTCCAGCATTAGCGATGGATTTTACACCCTCGATCGCGATTGGTGCTATACCTACGCCAACGATCGCTACTGCCACATGGTCGAACGAGAACGGGAACAACTCCTCGGCGAGAACTTTTGGGCTTTATTTCCCTGTATCCTCGGAACCAGCCTAGAGAGCCAGTTTCAACAGGCAATGGTCGAACAAATTTCGGCTGGGTTTGAGTACCTGCATCTCCCTTGGCAGTATTGGTACGAATACCGGGTTTACCCCTCGCCCGATGGACTGACTGTTTTTATTGCAGATATCACCGAACGCAAGCAAACCGAAGCCGAACGGGAGCAACTTTTGCAAACCCTCGCCGCAGAACGCGCCCAGTTTGAAGCCGTTCTCAGCCAAATGCCCGCAGGCGTGTTAATTGCCGATGCGGCTTCTGGCAATCTGATTTTATCGAACGAGCAAGCCCATCAACTGCTGAGGTATACCCAAGCGATCGACATCAAACTCGATCAATACTTACCCAATATTCCCTTACTCGCCTACCGTTTGGATGGACAACCCTATGCGGCTGACGAATACCCCTTAGCGCGATCGCTGCGAACGGGGGAAACGATCCGCCATGAAGAAATAGAAATCCGCTATCCCGATGGCAGCCGCATCGTTATTGACACCAACGCCTCAGCCGTCTTGAACGATCGTGGAGAGATTATTTCCGCCGTCGCCGTCTTTCAGGATATAACGCAGCGACAGCACACCGAAATCGCCTTGCGTCAAAGCGAAGAACGATTGCGAGTCGCCCTCAAAAATGCTCCCATCACCGTCTTTAATCAAGACCTGGATTTGCGATATACCTGGATTGAAAACCCTGCTTTTGGCGATCTAGAAGGAACCGTTTTAGGTAAAGGCGATCGCGATTTAGCCAATCCAGAAGAAGCAGCCATCCTCACCCGCATCAAACGACAAGTTTTAGAAACCGGGATCGGCACGCGAGAGGAATGCAAGCTCACCCACTTGGGACAAGAATATTACTACGACCTGACCATTGAACCCTTAAAAGAGACGCCGGGGAACGTTATCGGCGTGACGGGTGCAGCCATTGACATTACCCCACTCAAACAAACCGAGTTAGCCCTGCGCCAAAGCGAAGAACGGTTTCGCCTGCTAGCAGAACGCGTCCGGGTGATCCCTTGGGAAGTCGATCCAGCAACCGGACAATTTACCTACGTTGGGCCGCAAGTTGTGGAAATCCTGGGCTATCCCTTAGAAGATTGGTATATCCAGGGCTTTTGGACAAAACAGATGTACGTTCGCGATCGCGAATGGGTGCCCCAGTTGTGTTATGAGAACTCGCTGATTTTGGATAACTACGACTTTGAATATCGCATGGTTGCCGCCGATGGTCGAATTGTCTGGCTTTATGACGTGGTTAACGTTTTGCGCCAAGGCGATCGCCCCCAGTTGTTGCGGGGAATTATGATTGATATTACGCAGCGCAAGCGGCATGAAGAAGCTCAACAATATCTTGCCCAATTTAGTAAAGCGCTGGCCAGTTCCTTAGATTACCAAACCATCCTGAACCAGCTTGCTTACCAATTGGTTCCCCATCTAGCCGACTGGTGCGTTGTCCAGGTCGTACAAGATGATGGTTCTATTGAAGCCGTCGCCACTGCTCACAGCAATCCTGAGAAAATTCAGTGGGCCGATGAAATTAGACAGCGCTATCCTATCAATCCAGACGATCCTACCGGCACGCCTCGCGTTTTGCGAACTGGGCAATCAGAATTTTACCCCCACATTACCGACGAACTGCTCGTCCAATCTGCCCGCGACGAGGAACATCTGCGGCTGCTGCGAGAGGTGGGTTTCCGTTCGGCGATGATTGTGCCAATGCCTGCGCGGGGAAAAATTTTAGGAACGCTCGTCTTCGTTGCCGCAGAGTCTGCCCGACAGTACGATCCAGAAGACTTGGCATTTGCTGAAGAATTGGGTCGCCACGCGGCTTTAGCTGTGGATAATGCTCAACTGTACCAAAAAGCGCAGCAGGCTCAACAAATTGCCGAACGATTGGCACATCGCACGGCGATTTTGCAGCAAATTACCGCTGCTTTTTCGCAAGCGCTGACGCCAAAGCAGGTGGCTGAAGTGGTGACGCAGCGCGCGATCGCCGCAATGGAGGCCAAAGCTGGGTTGCTGACGCTGCTAATCGATGAAGGGAAAGCGCTTCAGGTCATTCAAGCCGTGGGCTATCCAGAATCAATTTTGAATGTTTGGTCTAGCTTCCCGACGAACGCGCCAGTCCCCCTTGCCGAAACTGCCCGCACCCAAAACCCTGTATTTATCGGAAATCGCGAACTCTTTGTAGAGCGCTATCCTCATCTAGCAGAGAGCGCTACGATTACCCAACATCAAGCTTGGGCGTGCTTGCCCTTAAGCGTTGAAGATCGACTGTTGGGGGTGATTGGTCTAAGTTTTTCTCAGGCTCAAACCTTTGATTCTGAAGATCGGATCTTTATGCTGACGCTGGCTCAACAATGCGCCCAAGCGATCGCCCGCACCGATCTCTATGAGGCCGAACAGCGGGCCCGCAATGCCGCCGAAGCCGCAAACCGGGTTAAGGATGAGTTTTTGGCGGTGGTGTCCCATGAATTGCGATCGCCCCTGAATCCGATTTTGGGCTGGTCTAAATTCTTGCTCAACGGCAAACTTGATGCAGACCGCACCCAACAAGCCTTGAGTGCTATTGAGCGCAATGCACGCTTGCAATCTGAACTGATTGAAGATTTACTCGATGTTTCTCGGATTCTGCGGGGTAAGTTAAGTCTGAACGCGAGTTCGGTGAATTTGGCTTCTACCATTCAAGCCGCCATTGAAACGGTACGCCTCGCGGCCGAAGCTAAGTCCATTGAGATGAATGCGTTTCTCGATCCGCAGGTTGGACGGGTTTGGGGCGATGCCACCCGCTTGCAGCAAGTGGTGTGGAATTTGCTTTCCAATGCGGTGAAATTTACGCCCCCCAACGGGCAGATTGAGGTCAAGTTAGAACGCTTATCGGACACTCCCCCTCAATCTTTTGCTCAAATTGTCGTGGCGGACACGGGAAAGGGGATTGCAACGGACTTTTTGCCCCATGTCTTTGACTACTTTCGACAAGCGGATAGCACCACAACGCGCAAGTTTGGCGGCTTGGGATTGGGGTTAGCCATTGTGCGTCATTTGGTGGAACTGCATGGGGGGACGATTCAAGTCGATAGCCCTGGGGAAGGTTTGGGCGCAACGTTTACGGTTCGCCTGCCGTTGATGTCTGTTCAGGAGGATTCTCCTTTAGAAGTTGCCGGATCGCACTTCAAGCTCGATCTCAGCGGCGTTCGGGTGTTGGTGGTGGATGATGAGGCGGATACGCGCGAGTTTGTCACCTTTTTATTAGAAGAAGCAGGCGCGATCGCGACTACGGTGACTTCGGCAGAAGAGGTGCTGAGTGTGTTAGCCCAGTCTCAGCCGGATGTGCTACTTAGCGATATTGGGATGCCAGGAATTGATGGCTACATGCTGATGCAGCGGATTCGCGCCTTACCGCCAGAACGCGGCGGCCAGGTGAAGGCGATCGCGCTGACGGCCTATGCTGGAAAGTTCGATCGGCATCGGGCCTTAGCCGCAGGCTTTCAGCAGCACCTCTCGAAGCCCGTAGAACCGGAGGGGTTAATCCGCGCGATCGCGCAGATGCTCCACTCTACTTAAGCGCCAACGGTAGCGCGATCGCTCGCAGTCGTCTCTAAAATTTCGTTAATGCGCTGAAGCGTCGTTGCAGAAAGCTCTACACCCGATGCGCCCGCATTCTCCCGAACCTGGAGGGGTTGACTGGCCCCAATAATTGTGCTGCTCAGTTCTCGCTGGCGCAGGCACCACGCTAGGGCTAATTGACTCAAACTCAGGCCTTCTTGCTCGGCGATGGGTAATAATCGCTGTACCTTCAGCAATTGCTCTCGCTCTAAATTGCCGTTATTCAAAAACATATTTTGCTTAGGATCGCTGGCCCGCGAACCGTCTGGCAACGGTTGACCGGGTTTATATTTGCCCGTCAGCAAGCCCTGGGCGAGGGGAGAATAATTGATAATTCCGATGCCTTCGCGCTGGCACAGCGGCAAGATTTCCGGTTCAATGGTGCGATCTAACAGGTTGTAGCGCGGTTGGTTAGAAGCAAGCGGGGCTAGATTCGCCAACCGGGCAAGATCGCTAGCATGGGCAAGCTGTCCGGCACTCCATTCCGAGACTCCGTAATATAGGATTTTGCCCTGTTTGACCAGAAAGTCGAAAGCCATCAGCGTTTCAGCTAGCGGTACTGTTGGGTCATAGCGATGGGCCTGGTAAAGGTCAATATAGTCTAAGCCTAAGCGCTTTAGGCTGGCGTCACATTGCTCTAAAATATGCTTGCGCGATAGACCGCGATCGTTAGGCCCTTTGCCCATTGGAAAGTAGACTTTCGTGGCGATTACGTAGGATTCGCGCGGGTACTGCTGCAACACCTGACCCACAATTTTTTCGGCTTCTCCGGCGGCGTAGACGTTCGCGGTATCAAAGAAGTTAATCCCCAGGCTATAGGCTTGTTCGATACAACTCCGGGCGGTGTCTGCTGCGGTTGCGCCCCCATAAGTTAGCCACGATCCCAAACAAATTTCGGAAACCCGCAGACCATGCTTCCCTAAATGCCGATATTCCATGAGCGATCGCCTCAATGCTATTTGCTCTCAAGCTTCACTTTAGGAGGTGACGATTGCCAATTTCTTCTCCATTAAGAGAGACGATTTGAACTCGCAGGTTTGTGATTTTTATTACTCTGACAGGTGCAGGCTGTTGGGGTTTATCGAACTTTTCGGTTCTAGCGATTGGAACCCTTTTTAATTGGAAAGTAGAATGATTCTCTATCTTTAGCACGATGCTTTTCTGACGCTTTTAGGTGAATCTACGCTAAAGCATACGAATAAAGGCCAACCGCCTATTGGAGTTTCCAACGGGTTTGATGTTTACTCTGAATTAATGAGAGGACTAGGATGAAAAAAGCATCTATTTTGTACATTATCAGAGGATATCCTCAAATCTCGCAAACCTATGTCAAGACTGAACTAGAAGCGGTTTATGAGGACTATGAAGTTACGATTGTTTCTCGCAAACCCTCAGATGTTCCTTACCAAAACCACTACCCCTATCACCATTTAACAGAACCCGAAGCCGTTCGGGATTTAATCGCACAGGTTAAGCCCGATGTCATTCATACGCATTACCTCAATCAGCTAGAATTTGTAGCGCCGCTAGCGACTTCTTTAGGCATTCCCTTCACCGTGCGATCGCACTCCTACGATACTCTCGCTTTGCGCCCGAAAAATTGGCGGGGTCAAATTCGACAGTTGCTAGAACGGAATACGCCCCAATTTCAAAAGGTTGCTAATATTAAAAACAACCTCCACTGGGCAAACCACGATCTCTGTTTGGGCGTTCTCACGTTTCCGTTTGCCCGTCCTTATCTAGAACAGGCGGGAATTCGTTCTGATAAACTGATTGACTGCTACCCCGTTATTAACTATTCCCTATTTTACGATCGCTCTCCCAACGGTCAGGCGATTATGAATACGGGTGCAGCAATTCCTAAGAAGAAGATGGAAGACTATATTGAACTGGCTTCCTGGCTGCCCGAACAGCAGTTTAACCTCTACGCCCTGGGGTATCAAGTGGATCGACTCCATGAGATTAATGCCCACAAAGGCAACCCAGTCAACATCATTTTACCCGTAGAACCGAGCGAAATGCTGGCAGAATATAAGAAGCATCAATGGCTGGTGTATACGGCAGCATTTGATTTAGCGACGGTGGGATGGCCAATGGCGATCGCAGAAGCCCAAGCCGCAGGCGTTGGCGTTTGTATGCCGCGCATTCGCCCGGATCTCGATGAGTATATGGGTGGCGCGGGGTATCTGTATAACAGTATTGAAGAGGTTCGCGATATTATCTCTAAACCCGTTCCCGAAGAGATCCGAGAAGCCGGGTTCCGTCAGGCGAAGAAGTCTGATATTCAGCAACACAAATATTTACTCACCGATCTTTGGGATAAAGCCGTCGCCTTAAAGACAGATTTGCCCAAAACGGCCTAATTTTCAACCCAATGAGGAGTTGGAGTACAGCAACGAGAGGAACTCTTAAATTCTAGTTCCCTTAACGGTACTCCTAACTCCAACCTTACTCAGCACTAACCGCTAAAGCTGGGGAATCATATTTGGGATTGTTCACCATTGTACTTGCGGGTTTGGCTTGCAAGCGATCGCGATCGCTCAATAAAGGTAAAATATCTTGAGGCGTTGTTACCTCTGGATCGAGCCACGCCTGATAATGCTGAGAAGGCACAATAATCGGCATTCTCTCATGAATGGGACTCACAACCGCATCGGCTGCTGTGGTTAAAATCGTACAAGAAATTACCCGTTCGTCTTCCGGAGAATTCCAGGTTTCCCATAAACCAGCAAACGCAAACACCTCCCCTGATTCTAATTGAAAATAATAGGGTTGTTTCTGCTTGCCTTGTTTCTGCCATTCGTAGAAACCATCAGCCAGAATTAAGCAGCGCCGTTGTTTAATGGCACTCCGAAAACTGGGTTTCTCTGTCACCGTTTCCACCCTAGCATTAATTAACTTATAGCCAATTTTGATATCTTTTGCCCAAGAAGGAACCAATCCCCAACGCATCCATTGAAATTGCTTTTCCGGGGCTTCTTTGCGCTTCACCAAAGTTGCAATATTTTGAGAAGGCGCAATATTATAGCGCGGCTGGCTATCGGGGACTTGGGATAATTTAAACTGTTGAGCAATGGCTTCTGGAGAAACCGTTAAACTAAATCGTCCGCACATAATTCACCTACTGTATTTTATTCAGCTTTTTAATACTTCCGCCACTGCAACTGCTCTAGCAAGCGCATTAAATAAATTCTAGCAATTTGACAGGCTTCCTTATACTCTTCTTCGCTATGTTCGCTCCAGGTTTTACCCGTTTTTTCCTTAATATGAGCAAACACCGCAGAATGCAAGAGTTGTTGATTATTCTTAAACTTAATTTCCTGTCCTTTTGCTCGAACGCGTTCTATTTCTTGGGACAGAAGTTTAACAGGACGTTCAATTAAAGAAGTGCCTTCAACCCCATCTGGAATATAGCGGCGTTGGCGAAACAAATCGTGAATCAGACTTTTGACTTGGCTGCCATAACGCGCCTGAATTTCCAGTTTAGCCACGTCTGGACGCGCCACAGTTTCCGAATGAGGTAAATCAAGATTAAGGGTTGCTAATTCTGCTTCTAGCCCCTTGAGAAAGACTTCGTAGACGGGTGATGGCATCGTCTGAGTTAGGGGAACGCCATTCGCTAGGATTTCTCCTTCTGGAGACAATTCTAAGCCTTTGCTTTGTAAGAGCGATCGCTTCCGGTATTCCGTATAAGAAAGTAACTGTTCGCCAACCATAATTTGCCAATCTAAATTGATATGATCTAAAAAATGGGCATCGGGTAGAGGTTTAGGAGAACGAGAACGAGATACTTTTATCCCCATTGGAATATCTAGCCAAGTGGGGGTGATTTGAATGCGATTGGGGTCTAAAATAGCTTCTACTTGAATATTTAACTGGCGAAAGCTGCGAAGTTGCGCTAGATGAGTTTGGATAGCCTGAACTTCGGTTTCCCAAGCTGAAGCAGGCGGATCGATTTTTGGGGGAGGTTGAGTAGAGTGAGTTTGATACCGTTCTCCGGTTTCTGCAACTTGACTGACTCCCAATTCTTGCGCCAAGTTAAACGGAGGAGAAGCCGAAGAAACTGGGTTAACTGGAACCGTCATTTGCAACACATCGCCCGGTTTTAAACTCGCGGTATCCGATAAATGGATAACAGTTTCGCCTGCTTCATATTCTGTAGTTAAAACAGGGGTGAGTTTAGAATTTTTATCCCGTTCTCGGATTGTATCGCTTTCCACCCCTTGGATAAATTGCTCGAATAGAGGACGAATTTCTAAACTTTCATGGGTGACGACGACTCCCCAGTTGGGATGGTCGAATTTTGGAAAATATCCGGGTAACTCTCCGGGAACTCGGCGAATAATACGCCCCCATTCCTGTTCGGCTGGCGATAGACTTTTAAGAACGCACAAACAACAGGAGACGCTGGCCCAAGCATGATCGAAACCGACGCCCACCATGCCACAATGGACGAGAACCCATAGTTCGCCATTATAGAATTTTTGGATAACCTCGCTAGGTCTTCCCGCTAGGTCATAACTTTCGGTTTCGGAGTGAATTAGACCAACTTTGGCTTGTAAGATGGGGAAATGCTCTTGCAGTAACTTGGCGACGCGATGAACGTGAGCAATATTTAAAGCTCGAACAATCATCGCATGAGGTTGACCTGTTTTTTGACGCTTGGCGAGTAGGATATCTACTGCCATTTGTAGCACGGGTAAGGTAAAGCGATCGCCAAATAGGATTTGTCTGAACCAGGCGCGATCGCTCTGTGCTTTAATAAAGAATTGTTCGGGTGTATAAGTCACCTCTACCCCGTTCTCTTCAATTAAAAAAGCTGCCGATGTCGCTTCAGAAAGGGTTAGCTTTTTAATCGGCGGCGGGTTGAGTTTCCAAGCCTGCTGTAAGGTAAACTCATAATCGGCAATGGGGGCATACTGAAGGGTAGGATTTCCCCATTCATCGAGTTCTACAACTTCGGTATATTCAACCTGGGGTAATGGCTGGCTGTCGGAACGAAATTTCGATCCGGTAAAGTAAGTCAGTAAGGCATCTTGGCAATAATTGACAATAGTTCGATAGCTGGCTGCGGCAGAAAAATGCGCCTCATCTACTATTAATGCGCCTATCGTCTCCGGTTCAATATCGCCACGGTTCACTAAATTCAAGACAAACTGACGATTCCCCACCAGCATATCAGCCTGTTGCAGAGCATAGGCATAACTATTAAAATTGCTGGCATCCAACTCCACAATGCACGGTGGGGGAACGCCTGGGGGTAATACCTCCAAGGAATATAGCAACCACTGGTGGTAGCGGGGATAGCCGCGAGAGTCGGTAGGGAAGTCTCGCAGAAAGCGCGATCGCAAGGTACAGTTATCAGAGAGAAACAGCGCCTTCTCCCCCGTCATATATGGCGCAAGCACAAACGGGGTTAAAGCTTGAATTAAGGTTTTCCCAGTTCCCACCCCCGCTAAAATTAAAGCTGCTTGGCGGGGGATAGTCGTCATTTCCCCATTCACCGCCTTATGATAGATTGCCAGTAAAGCCTCTCGCTGATGCGGATAAAGTTTCGTCACCCCACCCACCAGGCGAGATAAGACTAATTCGTGATAGGCGAGGAAGTAGTTAGCCATCACTCTTCCTCGAATGCGTCAGACTTGAGTAAGTTGCACCCCCTACACAACGCCTGACCGTTCCAAACTTCTGTTGCGCCACCTTTAGAATAGGGAATGCGATGATCTGCTGCAAAGTTATCGGGGGTTAGCGGTACCCCGCAATGCTGACAGCGATATCCCGCCTTTCGCAACAACAGCAACCTTTGACTCGCAGTAAAGCACCTTCCCATCGGTTCGCCCCAATGATGATGTTTTTTTCAACATTCTAGCTTGTCTAAGGGTTGAGTGCCGATCCTCGTTGTTACTCTGGGGGAAAAAGTAATGCTGATATCCAGCAGTGTCATTAAAAGTGCGATCGCATTGACTCTCTTCTATTAAGATTATTTTCTAGGTATTGACATCCCTCTTGGCGTCCATAATAGCGGACTTAGGACGCTGAAAACATCATGTAGAAAGCTCGCAACATATTAAAGGCAGAGTAAAGGAAAAATATCCAGAAGATGCTAATTGTAAATAGATTAAAATTCCGCATCCTCTGAAACTTTTTAGAAACCAGTATCCCAATTACATAAGTAACAAAGAAAAACACGCAGCCAACGACATAGTGAAAAAGCGTGTATAATCCCAGTTCCCAACCCCGCGCATACCCATTTTGAGTGCCTGGAAGACCAAAAATCCAGAGAAAGAGGACGGCTGAAGAACAGACTGCGGATATCCCAATAAAGATGAAGGTGATTCTTTTAATGATAGTCAGAATATTAAGGCGATCGCGTCTACGCATCTTTTCTTTTCACTCCTTGGAAATATCCTCTCAAAGTTAAGATGCATGTAACCTAAAACCCGATTAGACAGGTTTCCAACCGATAGAACTGGATAGGGTTTCTCTGTGCGAAAATGTCTGAGAAACATACTGGCAAGCCTAGCAACAAGCTGTTAACTGCCTAAATTGGGAAACAGAAAAATATGAAACCAACGCAAGTGCGTTCGCGTAGCGTGTGCGTCAGCACAAACATCTTGCTCGCTAACAGTACCCAATTTAAATACTGAATAGCTTACTTGCTACCAGAAAAACGCTACCCAACCGTGTCTTAACCCTTGATCTATGAGTATAGACAGATTCCGGATCAAAACTGCATTTGGGGATGCAGGAGTTGATATCCAGCCTCCTTAATTTTCTGGTTGGAGACTTTGGCGTTGTAGGGACGAGAACTTTTTTGGGACGCATCCCATTGGACGGGGGGGAGGTTGTGGGTTTGGTAGACTTGCGAAAGCAGTTCGGCTTGGGGGAGATGCGCGTCATCGACTAGATTGTATATCCCATTGAGGGGGTTAGCTCTAGCGAATTCAATTGCGCCGACGATATCGTCTAAATGCACCCAGTTGGTAATATCAGAACCATCACCCGGTCTAGTCGTGCCTGCCACTCTACCCCAAATTTTAACCAGTTCTCGTCCGGGGCCATAAATTCCACCGAGTCTGAGAATACAGATATTTAAAGTATCGGTCGCAGCGTTGAGTAAAGTCTGTTCGGTTTGAACCAGTATTTCGCCATTGGAGTTGACTGGCGCAACGGGGGTGGTTTCGGTGACTTCTGCGCCTTGGCGATCGCCATAAACGGCATAACTTCCGGTATAAATAACTTGGCGGACTGTCGGCACTTGCGGCAGCACATCAGCGAGGGTTTGCGCCGTCTGCAAGTAGGTTTCAGCATAACTGTTGGCGTTTTTTGCCCCCACAGAGAGTAACACCACTTCCTGACCCTGTAAGGTCGCTTTCAACGATTCTGCATCATCACCCCGAACTAATTTTACCGTTTGAGCCATACTGGCTAACGACTCTAACTTATCGGGGGTTGTCGTCGTTGCAGTCAGATTAAATCCTTGGGTTTGCCAGAAACGCGCCATCGCCGAACCCACATAACCGCAACCGATAATCGCAATATTCATAAAAAGCAAAGCAAAAGCAGAACAATTTCTGATTTTCCCACTAGCCGTTATTCAATTCTCACCCTAAAATTGCAACTTGTCGGATTATCCCGCGTCAACCCCGAATAAACCCAAGGAATTCTGCTCGACTCCGTTGCTTGCACGCTAACCTTTGTACAATATCTCGGTTATTAGGCCTGATTTCTCCTCATGCAGCGAATGAACTACCCCAAGCTTCTCTCAAAACGGTGGCAACGCCTTAGCCAATTTTTCGGTTTATTTTCCCTGTGTTTCTTGCTAGTGGTTAGTTGTGCTAGCCAAACCACCACCCAAAACTCCACCTTGGGAGGTGCAAGTAACCCCCGCGTTAATATTGGCACGACCTTAAAAGTCCGCACCCTCGACCCGGCGGACTCCTACGAGATTGCTTCGGGTAACTTGCTCTATAATTTAGGCGATCGCCTTTACACCTATCGTTCGGGTACAACAGAACTTACCCCGCAACTCGCCACAGCACTCCCAACTATCAGCGACGATAAATTAACCTACACCATCCCCCTCCGCCAAGGCGTTCTCTTCCACGATGGCACCTCTTTTAACGCCGAAGCGATGGCTTTTTCCCTCAACCGCTTTATGGAAAATGAGGGGACTCCTGCCTTTTTGCTGAAAGATATTGTCGAGTCTGTCAACGCAACGGGGGAATACGAGTTAACCATTAAACTGCAACAACCCTTCGCCGCCTTTCCCGAACTTCTCACCTTTCCGGGAACTGCTGCCATTTCACCCCAAGCTTACCAAATCGGTACCGGACAGTTTAAACCCGATACGTTTGTAGGAACTGGCCCCTATAAACTGGCCCAATTTGGTACCGATGTCATTCGCCTCGATGTCTTTGAAGATTACTGGGGAGAAAAACCCCAAAACCAAGGCGTAGACATTCAACTGTTTACCTCCTCGTCCAATCTCTTTAACGCCTTTCGCACTAGAGCCATCGATGTCGCCTCTGGTACGCTAGACTCCGAGCAGATTAAAAGCTTAGAAAAAGAAACCCAAAGACAAGGCTGGCAAGAAATTACCGCCGATGGGAATAGCGTCAACTACATGGTGCTGAACGTCAACTCCGAACCCCTCAACCGAGTTGAAGTGCGTCAAGCCTTAGCTGCCATTGTAGACCGCAATATCCTGAACCAACGGGTTTTACAAGATTTAGCCGAACCCCTGTATAGCCTCATTCCCGATACCTTCCCCTCTCATAAACCCGTGTTTGAACAATACGGCGACGGGAACGCCGAGAAAGCCAAGCAACTGCTGACACAAGCGGGTTTTTCTCAAGCTAACCCCGCCGTTGTAGAAATTTGGTATTCCTCCAACTCCACCAAACGCAGTTTAGTCGCCAGTACCCTGAAAGCGATCGCCGATCAAAAAATGGACGGTATCCTACAACTAGAACTCAAAAGTGTAGAATCCACCACCGCCTTCCAAAACCTCGACAAAGGTATCTATCCCACCTTTCTCCTCGACTGGTACGCCGACTACTTCGACCCCGACAACTACATCCAACCCTTCCTCGACTGTAACGAAGGTTCCGCCACCGAAGGCTGCAAAGTTGGGGCCAGCCAAAACCACGGCTCTTTCTACTACAATACCGAAGTGGTTAACCTCATTCGCCAACAGCGCCAAGAAACCGACCGCGACAGGCGCTACGCAATCTTAGGTCAAATTCAAGATATCCTTGCCAGAGATGTCCCCTTTATTCCCATGTGGCTAGACAGAGATTACGCCTTCGCCCAAAAAGGCATCAACGGCGTCCGTCTCGAACCCACTCAGAAGTTGCTGTTCTCTAGCATCTCTAAGTAAGAAGAGGGGAGTTGGGAATTGGGAGTTAGGGGTTGGGGAAGAAGGGAGTTGGGAGTTAGGGGTTAGGGAAGAAGAGATAGAAAAACTTGCTAACTATCAACTCAGCACTCCTTCCCCACTCAGCACACCGCTACGCGGAAGCTAACACGCACACCCAAGCGAAGCACTCTTTTCCCCCACCCTTTTCCCCACTCAGCACACTGCTACGCAGAAGCTAAAGCAACAGCACTTTCCACTCAGCACTCACAAACCCACTCAGCACTCAGCACTTTCCACTCAGCACTTAGAAAGATGTCTCGTTCTAAAGCCCTTCAATACTACATTCTCTCTCGGCTACTACTAGCGCCGATTATGTTGTGGTTCATTACCACATTAGTCTTTCTATTACTGAGGGCAACTCCTGGCGACCCGGTAGACGCAATTTATGGGGCCCGCGCTTCAGCCGCCGCTAAAGAGGAGTTAAGGCGACAATTGGGGTTAGATTTGCCCCTGGGGTTGCAGTATCTCAACTATATGGGAGACTTGCTGAGATTGGACTTAGGCACGTCTTTAACCAGTCGAGGTCAAACGGTTTGGCAGATTATTGGGCAATATTTCCCGGCTACAGTGGAGTTAACCGTTTTTAGTATGCTGGTGGCCCTAGGAATTGGAATCACAATAGGAACCTTGGCGGCTTCGCGTCCTAATAGTCCTTTGGATGCGGGGGGGCGCTTATTTGGTATTCTGACTTATTCCATTCCGGCATTTTGGGCGGGGATGCTGATGCAGTTAGTTTTCGCAGTACAACTGGGATGGTTTCCCTTGGGGACGCGCTTTTCAATTTCTGCTATTCCTCCCAATGGGCCGACGGGGTTATATATCCTTGATAGTTTGCTGAATGGGAATATCAATCAATTTCTGATTTCGCTGCATCACTTGGCGTTACCCTGTTTTACGCTAGGAATTCTCCTCAGCGGGATTTTTGAACGCATTGTGCGGGTGAATCTTAAACAAACCCTTAAAGCCGATTATGTGGAAGCGGCGAGGGCTAGGGGAATTCCCGAAAGACGGATTTTAATTGCTCATGCGTTGAAAAATGCTTTAATTCCGGTGATTACGATTTTGGGCTTAACCTTTGCGGCGTTATTGGGTGGCGCGGTGTTAACGGAGGTGACGTTTTCTTGGCCGGGTTTGGGAAACCGCTTGTATGAAGCGATTACGCTCCGAGACTATCCCACAGTGCAGGGGGTTGTGGTATTCTTTGCGGCAATTGTGGCGATCGCCAGTATAGCAATTGATATCCTCAATGCTTATGTCGATCCGCGCATTCGCTACTAAAGTTTAAGCAGAGGTACAGCATGGCTAATGTAGAGTGGACGCCTGAAGCGGAAGCAAAGTTAAAGGAAATTCCCTTTTTTGTCCGTCCCGCCGCCCGCAAAAAGATTGAAAAGTTCGCCCAGGATGAGGGAATTGCTCAAATTACGGTGGATGTTTACGAACGGGCCAAGCAACGGTTTAATCAGTAGTGGCAAGCCGTTCAGAACGCTTATTTCAAAATTATGACTTACGACTGGATTGTCATCGGTGCCGGAATTACGGGTGCAGCCGCCGCCTATGAGTTAGCAAAAGTGGGGTTTTCGGTACTTCTCCTCGAACAAGACGCGATCGCTAATAACGCAACGCGCTACAGTTATGGGGGATTAGCCTATTGGGCGGGTGTTTCAGATGTCACCACTCAATTATGTACTGAAGGGAAACAGCGCTATCTGCAACTGGCTGAAGAGTTGGGAACCGATATTGAGTTTCGCGAACTCAACCTGGTTTTAACCATTGATAAAGATACTGACCCGCAAACCCTGCTGGCAAATTATGCCCAATTTGCTGTCACGCCGCAACTCCTGACGCCGCAAGAGGCGGGCGAACTCGAACCGCTACTGAATCAAAACGCAATTTCTGGGGCGCTGACGGCTAAACACGGTCACATGAACCCCATTTTGACAACTCAGGCTTATATTCAGGCGATGCAACGCTATAACGGGGTATGGGCGATCGCTAAAGTAGTAGACTTTATCAAAGAGCGCGATCGCATTCTTGGTGTCAAAACCCCAGATACTGCTTACGCTGCGGAAAATACGCTAGTCTGCACCGGAGGTTGGACGCGCCAATTCTTGCGGGAAGCAGGAATACCCGTGCGGGTTTATCATACCCATGCCGAACTGATTGAGATTACAGGCGCAACCCCTCAGTTACAAACCGTGGTGATGCCTGCGAACCAAAGACGGTTTAGGTTAGAGGCGGCTGCGAGTACCGACGAACTCGACCCGCTTTGGGATGAGGGCGATCGCGAAATCCTCAGCCCCATCTTCGATCCAGGTGGCGTACAATTCTTAGATGGGCGAATCTTGCTCGGACAGATTAGCCGCACCCTCAGCACCACTTCCCTTCAGAATAATGCTCAAGCTAGCGAATCCCAAATCCGCGCAGGTCTTCGCCAAATCTTACCAAGTCTTGCAGACTTACCCGGAACCTGGCATAGTTGCCTAGTCGCCTTCAGCGGTACGCGCCTACCCATTGTCGGGTCAGTTCCCAATCTTAGCGGCGTTCATGTCTTTTCGGGATTTACCAACCCCCTCGTTTATGCGCCTCCCCTCGCCCAACGGTTCGCCCAAGCCGCAGCCGGAAATAACGACCCAATCTTAAGTCAACTCGCGCCTCAATCTCCTATTCCCAACTAGCCACCAGAGCGATCCCCAAGTGCGAGGGCTTTGATGGTAAGATTGTAAAACCTTACTAGGGGCTGATTTCAGGTCGGGTTGTTGGCATCGGTCATTAACTGAGTGAAGCCTCCGGTTATTGCACAAAAACCATTCAAAACTATGCCTAATCGCCCTATTCTCCTCGGTATTGTTGGTGACAGCGCTGCGGGAAAAACCACGCTATCGCGAGGGATTGCTCAAATTTTAGGTGAAGATAACGTTACCATTATCTGTACAGACGATTACCATCGCTACGATCGCACCCAACGTGCAGAACTCGGTATTTCTGCCCTCCATCCGGACTGCAACTATCTCGACATCATCCAACAACACCTCAACTTACTGCGAACGGGTCAACCCATTCTCAAACCCATTTATAACCACTCCACCGGGAAATTTGACCCCCCCGAATATATCAAACCCCGGCAATTTGTCATTATTGAAGGCTTACTCGGTTATTCCACGCGAGGCGCTAGAGATACTTACGATATTAAAGTCTATCTCGCCCCTCCAGAAACCTTACGTGCCCAGTGGAAAATTAAACGCGATACCCGCAAGCGCGGCTACACCGAAGAACAAGTCATTAAACAACTTCAAGGCCGCGAACCCGACTCAGAACAATTCATCCGACCGCAGCGCCAATGGTCTGATATTGTTGTCAGCTTCTACCCTCCCCAAGACCATCCCGAACAAAGCGACCTTTTACTCAATGTCAGCTTAGTCTTGCGGCCCACCATTCCCCACCCCGACTTTACCCGCATTATTAATAGCGAAAATACTCACCTCAGCAGCGCCATCCGCCTAGAACTCGACCGCGACATGGGTAAACCCGTCGATGTGCTAGAAGTTGATGGACACGCTACTAAAGAGCAAGTCCGCGAACTCGAACGTCTCCTCTGTAATGAAGTCCCTTATCTCGGTCAATTTTGTAGCCTAGAAGCCGAACACGATGTTATTGGAAAAGTGGTCGGAACTACTGGCGAAACCCTGCAAAGCTATCCCTTGGCAATTACCCAGTTGTTGATTACCTACCACATGCTCAAAGAAGCTCACATTCGGCAGTAAGTAATTCTAACGAACGATTAGTATTAAAAAGATCGGCAAAATTTTCCCTTAACCATTCCCGAACCTCAGTCAAAACTGTTAGAATCTGGGGAATTTAGATCGCAGGTTGAGGGTAGAGGCTAGTGCAAACTCCTCAATCTTCTATCGGTTGCGGTAGCTTTATCTGCGCGTCAGTGGGTAGCATCAATGACTTATAGCCTCAGAATTGCCGACCTTCCCTTTAGCGAGCGACCCCGCGAACGTCTCTTAGAACAAGGAGCAAAAAACCTATCTACCGCCGAATTAATTGCGATTCTCCTAGGGACAGGTCAAGGCCCCGGTAAACTTTCCGCTGTAGGTTTAGGGCAATTCATTCTCCAAGAATTAGGTCAACATCAGCGCGACCCTTTAGAAGTCTTGCGCGAAGTCAGTCCCCAGGAATTAATTACTATTCACGGTGTTGGTCCTGCCAAAGCAACCACTATCCTTGCAGCAATAGAGTTAGGCAAGCGGGTCTTTCAAGTTCGTCCGACTGAACGGACTCTTATTGATAGTCCCGGTGCAGCAGCAGCCGCCTTGAGTCACGAGTTAATGTGGCAAGTTCAAGAACGATTTGCTGTAGTGCTACTCGATGTTAAAAATCGGTTGCTGGGGACAAAAGTGATTACCATTGGTACGGCGACAGAAACCTTAGCGCATCCCCGCGACATCTTCCGGGAGGTCATTCGCCAAGGGGCAACCCGCGCTATTATTGCTCACAATCATCCTTCAGGGAATGTGGAACCCAGTTCAGAAGATATTAGCCTGACTCAACAGTTGCTCTGTGGGGCACAAATTCTAAGTATTCCCCTCCTCGACCATTTGATTTTAGGCAACGGTGACTATCGCAGCCTGCGACAAACCACGCAATTGTGGGAAGAGTATCCCCAAGGTGATTGATCTATGTTATAATGGTATATCTACGGGCGATTAGCACAGGGGTAGCGCACTTCCTTCACACGGAAGGGGTCACTGGTTCAAATCCAGTATCGCCCATCAGTTAAGAAGACCAAAACTCAAGCCAAGCAAGCTCTGTAGCTTCAATAGGGCTTGAGTTTTAGCGTATGCAGTAAGTGTTTAAGCAGATGCAAGCTCATCTTCGCCGTTCTCATCTAGTCCAAATTTTTGATAAAGTTCTTCTACCTGTCGAGGTTGAATTGTTCCTGATTGCGATCGCTGTAACGCTGTCATTAAACGAGACGCGTTTGCAGGCGATCGCAACAAATACAAGGTTTCCAACAAACTTGATAATTCCGCTTCGGAAACTAGAGCAACGTTTTTTCCATCAGGACGAGTAATGATGAGTGCTTCACCTGTTTCAACGACGCGATCGCATAATTCATCTAAATTTGCTTGAGCCTTAACATAAGGAATTTGAGTTGACATCTTCTAAATCTCTCAATCGTTTTATTCGTAGTGATAACGAGCTTGCAGAAAATCAATCTGGCGATCGCTAACTCTATACACCATTCTGTGTTCCTGATTAATACGGCGCGACCAGCACCCAGCTAAGTTGTATTTTAGAGGTTCTGGCTTACCCGTGCCTTCAAAGGGTTCGCGAAGAATTTCTTTGACTAGCTTGATAATGCGGAGTGCCATTTTTCGATCTGTTTCAACCCAATATTCCAGATCTTCTATAAACTCAGGCTGAAATACAGCTTCGCGATTCTGTTTCTGTTCGCTCTCGTTACCCATACACTCAAGATATTTTGAGTTCTATTCTAAACTCAGTGGGGAGATCGAGCATTATAAGTGCGATCGCCTACAAACCGGGTTTCTAACGAGCGATCGCAGTCTGTGTTATGAGAAACCCGGCTGCTTTGTTTATTCAGCTTTTTCTGGGAAAGGTGTCGTTTGAGTTTCGATAATTTCGACCTCTGGGGGAGTGAGGGGGAGGACTTCTACTGAGTCTTCATCAATATCAATGATGACTGGGGGAGGGGTGGGGGTTTCGGTTTGTTCGGCGGCTTCGAGTTCGGCGCGGAGTTGGATGTATTGTTCTTTAGCCTTTTCGGTGACACCTTCGGCGGTTTCCTTGGCGCGTTTGGCGACTTGATCGGCGATCGCTTTTCCTCGATCGAAAAATGATTGTACATCCCCTTCTAGAGCAGCGATCTCTTCTTGTTCGCGCTGTTCGTCGGGGAGTAGCTTCACTTGAATCAGATTTTGCTGAATCGCATCCCGATGGGAAATACTATTTTGAATCGCCGCATTCTGAGCAATTAGGCGCTTGCTACCCAAACTGGTGATTTCGGTTGGGGCTAAGATGTACTTGCTGCCCATAACCCCCGCCCAGCCGCTAGAAGTATACATATAATAAAGAATTTCGCCAGTTTGGGGATTAAACAGGTAGTCTACCACCCCACCGGCTTTATTTCCGGTATCTGTCCAGACTTCATGGCCGATGAGGCTTTCTTGGGGAAGGGGTTGATTGGGATCGAGTTCGCGATCGCGATCCACAATCACGCTATCGCCAATTGCACTAATCTGCGCCCAGCCAAATGTATATTTTTTACCGCCAAATAAACCGGACTTGCAGACAACCCCGACAATTTGATGCAGAGTGGGATCGATCCACAGCCGTTCTACCTGTCCCAATTCTTCAGCCGTTTTAAGATCCAAGACGAGACGATTTAATAACTGCGTTTGGCGAAGTACCGTTGCTGTAGTCACGCTAACTTTTCCTCTCTAGATTCTCAACGAAAATTTAAGCTTTATCCACCCTTTCATGATGGCCATAAATTTACGATTAATCCTGGCCCCCTAGGTGAGAACCCAACTAACCGAACTCTATGATCGACCGAACTTTACACCCCCTCGGAACCCCTCCTAATGCGTGGGGAGTTGATGAAAAAATCGCAGATATCACCCGTCCCCCGCTGACGCCTAAAACTGTGGAGTTGCAGGCCGAAACCAAAACCCTGCGCCTCGACTTAGCTAAAGCCGCCTTAATTATTATTGATATGCAAAACGACTTCTGTCATCCTGATGGTTGGCTGGCGCATATTGGTGTAGATGTTACTCCAGCAAGGAAACCCATTGCCCCTTTACAACAAGCCTTACCCCTGTTTCGGGCGGCGGGCGTTCCCATTATTTGGATTAACTGGGGCAACCGTCCTGACTTGCTCAATATTAGCGCGGGTTTGCGCCATGTTTATAACCCCACGGGTACAGGCATTGGTTTGGGCGATCCGTTACCCAAGAATAACGCCCCCGTGTTGATGGCGGGAAGTTGGGCGGCGGCGGTAGTCGATGAACTCGAACAACTCCCGGAGGATATTCGCGTTGATAAGTACAGGATGAGCGGTTTTTGGGATACGGCGCTTGATAGTATTTTGCGGAATCTAGGCAAAACGACGCTATTTTTTGGGGGCGTTAATGCGGATCAATGCGTGATGGCGACTTTGCAAGATGCGAACTTTCTGGGGTATGACTGCATTCTAGTCAAGGAGTTGACCGCAACCACCTCACCGGAGTTTTGCTGGCAGGCTACTTTATATAACGTCAACCAATGTTTTGGTTTTGTCTGCGATTTCCAGGCTATTGTGGAAGCGATCGCCTAAACTCCCTAATCCCTTGCTAACGGATGAACCTATGGAAGAAACTCGCTGCGTGATTCCGGCGATCGAGTCGCCTACAGACTATCAAGCCTATCGCATTAGCCCCTTCGATCCGAGTCCCACAGATTTTTCTTGAACCCCCGTGTTTTGGTTTGGTCTGCGATTTCCAGGCTATTGTGGAAGCGATCGCCTAAATTCCCTAATCCCTCGCTAACGGATGAACCTATGGAAGAAACTCGCTGCGTGATTCCGGTGATCAAGTCGCCTACAGACTATCAAGCCTATCGTATTAGCCCCAACGATACTAACCGATTGGCAATAGTCTTCGATCCGAGTACCACAGATTTTTCTTTAACCTATTGCGTAGAAATCTTTGACATTGGTGGAAAAACGCCCCCCAACCGCCACCAGCTAGCAGTGGAAATGTTTTTTGTCCTCAAAGGTGAGGGGTTAGCCACCTGCGATGGTAAAAGCGTTCGCATTCAAGCCGGAGATAGCCTGCTGGTTCCGCCGACGGGAACCCATGTGATTGAGAATACGGGCAAAGACCGTCTCTATGCTTTGTGTATTATGATTCCCAATGAAGATTTTGCGGAGTTGATCCGCAGCGGAACGCCTGTGGAATTGGATGAAGAAGATCTGCGCGTGTTAAGGCGGTCGGACGTTCTGGTACCGTATTAGATGTTCGAGTTGACCGCAATTCCATGTTGAATGTTCTCCCGCCCGAAACTGCATCGATGACGACTCGCGATGGTATTCGCCTGGATGCGGATATCTATCGCCCAGAGGCGGAAGGCGAGTTTCCGGTTCTGTTGATGCGCCAACCCTACGGGCGCAAAATTGCCTCGACTGTGGTTTATGCCCATCCGAGTTGGTACGCCGCCCACGGTTATATTGTGGTGATTCAGGATGTGCGGGGGCGGGGAACCTCTCAGGGGGAGTTTAGGCTATTCGCCCATGAGGTGGAAGATGGCGTCGATACGGTGAATTGGGCGGCGAAGTTGCCAGGAAGTACGGGCGAGGTGGGGATGTATGGGTTTTCCTATCAGGGGATGACGCAACTCTACGCGGCGTCGGGGAAACCTGCGGCTTTGAAAACGGTCTGTCCGGCGATGGTCGGTTACGATTTATATGCAGATTGGGCCTATGAAGGGGGGGCGTTCTGTTTATATGCCAATTATGGCTGGGCGATACAATTAGCAGCGGAAACGGCACGGTTGCGACAAGATGCGATCGCCTTTCGCCTCCTCTACAATGCTTCGCGCAATCTCCCATTTTACGACGGCGATCCGCGCCTAGATGAAAGTCTGCGAAAATATGCCCCCCATTACTATGAGTGGGTGGAACATCATCAGCCGGATGAATATTGGCAAAAGCTATCCCCCAATTTGCAAGGGGCAGATTTACCGATGTTGCATATTGGCGGCTGGTTCGATACGTTTATGCGGGGAACGTTGCGCCTGTATCGAGAAATGG
The DNA here is from genome assembly GCF_001746915.1 of Desertifilum tharense IPPAS B-1220. NCBI lineage: Bacteria > Bacillati > Cyanobacteriota > Cyanophyceae > Desertifilales > Desertifilaceae > Desertifilum > Desertifilum tharense. The sequence goes on along the minus strand of NZ_MJGC01000088.1, from coordinate 53,110 downwards.
CGGCCCGGAGTGCGTATTCCCAGCATTTGGTGGTCGGCCCTTGGGGTCATTTACCGTGGGGTCGCAAGGTGGGAATGGTGGATTTTGGGGCAGATGCGGCGAGTCCGGTGGATCAAATTCAGATGAATTGGTTCAATCGATTTTTGAAGCAGTGGGATCGGCCAGAGTTGGAAATGCCCAAGGTAGCGTTGTTTGAGATGGGATCGAACCAATGGCGATCGCACTCGAAATTTCCTTCACCTCAACCCCAATCCTATTATCTCTTGAGTACGGGCTTGGCCGCGATGGATGAGCGGGAGGGCTTGTTAGGAACGGCGTCTTCTTCTCAGGAGGTTGTCGATACGTTAGTACACGATCCTTGGCGTCCGGTTCCGGCGATGGGGGGTCATGCTAGCGCCCCTTCTGGGCCTGGCGATCGCGCCAGTATTGACTGTCGTTCGGATGTGCTAACTTATACGACCGTGCAGTTGACGGAACCCTTAACGTTAATTGGGGAAATGGTCGTTGAGGTCTATTGTCAAGCCGATACCCCCAGTTACGATTTGTGCGCCGTTCTTTCGGAAGTCCGCCCGGATGGTCGGGTGTTTAACTTCACCCAAGGGTATATCCGGGTTGATAATTCTCAGTCTCCGGTTCGCATTTCTCTACAACCGACTTATATGCAGATTGCCAAAGGTCATGCTCTGCGCTTAAGTTTAAGTGCGGCTTGTTTTCCGGCTTATCCTGTTAATCCGGGAACGGGGGCAACTTTTAGAGAAACGCGTTTAATTGATGCTCAAATTATGACCCTAAGTGTGGGTTCGGGGGGGAATTCTCCCTCGCGTCTGTTGTTGCGCGATCTGTAAAGAATTGTTTGGATTAAAAATTGTCAGGCTTGCATCTATCAATAGATAGATGTTGAGAAACTCGCTCAGGTGTTATTACCCTATAGTAACGATCGCTACGCCTTTATTAACAAACTTGGTTCAAGATAAAACTGGCTTAGATTCTATTAAACCGATAAAAGAGCCGGAATTATTTAAGCGCAGAACAACCCTATCGTATGAGTTAAACCGTCGATGAATTCATCGGCTAGAATTTCCCATTCTCCATTCTCATCTCTCATACACAATAGGCAAGAACGAACCCTGACTTTGGTTAAATACTGGGGATAAGAACCGATGCCTAGATTGCTTGATGTTTTATTTGCCTTTATTTTAGTCGCCCTACTATTGCTGTTGGGTCGGCTAGTCAAACAGAAAATTCCCCTGTTTCAAAAACTGTACTTACCCGAATCGATTATTGCAGGCTTCATTGCCCTGATTTTAGGGCCTGGGGTTGTGGGTGCGATCGCCCGAACGGTTGGCGGCGATGAAACCCTCCTGGCGACAGGCTTTTTCCCGGAAGCCACGCGCACCGTTTGGTCGCAATCTCCGGGTGTCTTTATTAACATTGTATTTGCCGCCCTTTTCATTGGCGAAACCATCCCCCATCCCCGCGACATTTGGCGCAAAGCCGCCCCCCAAGTTGCCTTTGGTCAAAGCCTAGCCTGGGGTCAATATGTGGTGGGTTTACTCCTTGCCCTTTTAGTCTTAGTTCCCCTGTTTCAAGTAGATCCCATCGCCGGGGCCTTAATTGAAATTGCTTTTGAAGGCGGACATGGAACCGCCGCCGGAATGGGCGATACTTTTCGAGAATTGGGTTTTGAAGCCGGCCCAGATTTAGCATTAGGGTTAGCTACCGTGGGGATTGTTTCCGGTGTCATTTCCGGGATTATTTTGGCAGACTGGGGACGCCGAAAAGGTTACGTTCAGACAGTTAGCGTAGAATCTACAGACCCCGCCCTCCACGAAGAACGGCACGTTGAAGACCGGGATACGCGGTTAGCGAGAATGCGATTAATGGAAAATCTGTTAATCGATCCGCTATCGTTAAACTTCGGGTTTGTGGGCGCTGCCATTGTCATTGGTTGGCTGATTCTCCAAGCTTTAAGATTAATTGAATCGGTGACTTGGGGGGCCGCAGGCTTTGAATTAATTCGCTACGTTCCCTTATTCCCAATGGCGTTAATTGGGGGCTTGGTTGTACAACTGGTGATGGAACGTTTGGGACTTGCCCCGCTAATCATTCGGCGCTTGCAAGAACGGATTGCTGGAGTCGCTTTAGATGTGGTCGTTGTCACCGCTTTAGCTTCCATTAACCTGACCATTCTAGGGGCAAATTTAGGCGTTTTCCTCACCCTGTCTATTGCTGGGATTATCTGGAATGTCTGGGCATTCCTTTATCTGGGCCCGCGTTTATTACCCACCTATTGGTTTGAACGGGGAATTGGCGATTTAGGTCAATCAATGGGTGTAACGGCTACGGGGATTTTACTAATTCGCATGGTCGATCCCGATAACCGTACAGGCGCTTTTGAAAGTTTTGCTTACAAGCAACTCTTCTTTGAACCCATTGTGGGAGGTGGGTTATTTACGGCCGCCGCGCCGCCTCTGATTCGTCAGTTTGGCCCCATTCCTATTTTGATTTTAACAACGCTGTTGCTCGCGTTCTGGATTGGTTTTGGCTTATTGAACTATAAGCGTATTGCCCTCCGCAGCGAACAGCAAGCCGTTGAGCAAGAAAACACGCTCAGTCGTTGATTTTGGGAGAGCGATCGCACTTTTTAAGGAATAGCAAAGAGAGTGCGATCGCCCTACTTATTCAAATTCGTTTTAAGGTAAGCAATAAACGTCTTAAACTCTGCATCTGAAGCAAAGAAGCGACGCGGAAATAGATTAAACATTGCTTGAGAATGATACAGCAAAATCATATCTTTACTAACTTTATATTTATGAAAGTCAGCTAACGGCATCCTTAAATTTCCTTGTGCAGAAGTAACTTCAATCCTTTCTGGAAAAATAATAATTTCAAATTCCCCTTGAAGGGACTTCTGCTGAGAAAAGATCCGCCGCGCTTGCCAAGGAAATATAAAAAACAGAACCGCAGCATAAATTAAGAATAAAATAATTAGAGTAACAATCCAACTAAAGACAATTTCCAAGGGATACACGAGGAAAGAGATAAAAAGAAGGAAAGATGCGATCGCGCCACCAATCTTCATCAGACGAGGACTCGGCCGTAAATGTAAATACTGCGCCTTAATATAATCCTCTGGTTTCAACTGACCTCGCAAAGTAATCATGAGAGTAATCCTGATTATTAACTAGGGTATATTTATCTCATTAGAAAGGGGGCGATCGCATTAATTAAAACCACTTGGCTCAGTCAAGTTACCTAGTCGTAGATGTAACAGGGGAAACGGCTTTCCCATCCCGTCACCTTCCGAACGCCCTTCGACTTCAAACCCCATGCGTAGATAAAACCCAAGTGCTTGTTCATTCTGTTCGTTGACATCCACCTTTGTAGCACCTAGAGTTTCAATGGCATACTCTAGCAGCCGTCGCCCAACACCCTGTTTTCTATAAAGAGGATGCACAAACAGCATTTCTACTTTATTTTCTACCACACCGACAAAGCCGACTACCTGATTTTCGCGATCGCGCACGCAAACTAGCTCTTTGACATGGGGAAGCGCATCGCGCACCAGTGGCTGAAAGAACTCAATATCAGATTCTTTCAAAAAAAGATGAGTTGCCCGAACAGAAGCTTCCCACACTTCCACTACACGCGGGAAATCTTCTACACGCACTGGAGAAATGTCCATTTGCCCTGGCATACAATCATTAGCGAGATTCTATCAGAGTATCAGATCGAACTCGCACCTGTATCGCCAAGGCTCTATTGTGAAGCGAAGGGAAAAGAGTAAGTGCGATCGCATCTTAAGTGGTTTTATAAGTAAATTAAGCATATTCCGTAACAAGCTCTTCTAAACTTGAATTAGTTCCTTGCCCAACAGCTTGAAAACACCAGTCTCCACCTTGTTTATAGAGTTTACAAAGTTTGATAGCAGTTTCTTCATAGAAATTCTCTTTTAACTCATATTTTACGATCTCTTGTTTCGTTGCTTCATCATAAATACGAATGTAAGTATTACAAATTTGTTCAAAACTTTGTTCTCGTTGCTGTGCCTCATAAATGGTAACAACAAAAACTAATTCTTGAATTTTTGGATCAACTCTAGTTAAGTCAATTTTAATAATTTCATCGTCATATTCATTTTCTTCGATACAGTTAACACTCAACAACTCTACAGAGCCATCAGGAGATTGTAAATTATTGTAAAAAATAAAATAGGGTTCGCTAGGAATTTTGCTATTACCTCCTAACATAAAAACAGAAATATCCAAGTCACAGTCATCATCTATATCAGTGCGATCAATATCCCAACCTAAGCAAATTCTAATTTGCTTTATCCCTAGTGCTTGTTTAGAAAGATTGATCCGCTCACCCTGGTTAAGCTCAATATAATATATCTCTTCTTGTCCTAAATTACTTTCAGAAACTTGACTAATCAACTTTTGAAATTCATATGGCTTGGCTTCTCGTAATCCATTAAGAGCAAACGTTTTATGAATAAAGTTTTGTGCTTCTGTAGGATTCAGTGTAATTGCTTTTGTTAAACTTTCTATTGCTTGATCGGTATTATTTAGCTGCGCTTGAAAAATAGCCTTTAAACACCATGCTAAATAGTTATCTGGAGACAGATGAATTAACTCATTACAATTTTCTACAGCTTGTTCATAGCGTTGTAAGTGATATAGACAATTAAATTTACCGAATAAAGAAATATCATTTTCTGGATCAAGCTTGAGGCTTTGCTCATAGCTCGACAGTGCCTCTTCATATTTGCCTAGACCCTGTAGGGCTTTACCATAGTTACTGAAAGCTGTAGACCAAGTATTATCATATTTGATTGCTTGTTCTGCTGCTTCCAATGCTTCCTCATATTGTTCTAGCTGATTGAATATATAACTTTTTCCAACCCACGCTGGAGCAAATCCAGGGTTGAGGCTTATGGCTTGATCGTAAGACTCAAACGCTTTTTCTAAATCTTCTTCTGAGTTTAAGTAATTACTTCCTTGGTCATAAAAATCACTGGCTTGTTCTATTGCTTCGTAGCTAAGTAATTCAACCGAATCTATACGATAAATTAGATCGATCAACTTATTGTATATAACTTTTACAAGTAACTCCCATTCAACAAATAACTTGGCTCTGGCTTGCTTATATTTTTCGATCAAAGTTTGAATTTCTTGTTGTTGCCTTTCACCACCAAACCATCCACCAATGGCACCGCCAATAGCACCGCCAATGATTGTTCCAAGTCCTGGAGCAATAAAACTTCCAATTGCACTTCCTATTATTGCTTCGCGAGACATTGTGGTATGTCCAGAAAATTGAGCTGTAATTTCCTGAACTGCTCCTCTAAAAAAAGCATTTAGTTGATCGTCATCTTCCGGAAAGTCTATTTGAAGAAATTTTTGAGTTGCTTTTTCTACTTCCTTGATTGCAAATTTTGTTCCAGTAAATTTAGTTGTTTCGACTTCAAAAACTAAATCTTGAGTTTGCTTTAAGCTTAACTGAAGACCAAAAGAATTAATAAGTCTAGCTACTTGTATTGGAACTTGTGCAAGATCGGACTTTAGATCGCTTTCTAATTCATCAATAAAGGTTTCAACCATTTCAGTAATCGTTTGGTCGTCATCTTCTTCTAAGGCAAATCTGTGACCAAGCTGATTATAACAAGTATCTTGTAACACTGTACAAAGCTGATTGGAAAGAGCAATACCATCAATTTCTGTGCTTGACCATGAAGATGTTGTTTCTGTTGATTCTTCAACAATAAAGTTAACTTCTATATGCCAATCAGGAAAATCTTCATCAGCTTGCTTACCATAGAGTTTCAATCTTGTCACAGAAGGAATCTCTAGCTTTAGAATTTCTGTTTTCAGTAATGAAACCATTTGTTGCTGATCTGGTGTTTCTATAGATTCTAATAATGCTTGCAAACAATCATTCTTTATATTAATCTTGGCTACAATATTTCTTGACTTTAACTGTTGGTTAAGAAGCAGTGCGATCGCGGTTATGTCCCCTTGCTTTGCTAATAGTTCAGGACTTTGGATAGGCTTATCAATAATCTGAAAATCTTCTGACCAGTCTGGACAATCTTCACCTATCTTTCGTCCATAAACTTTTACTGTTTGCCAAACAGTAACATTGAGTTTAGTAAACACCTGTTTAATAAATTGAACTAATGGCTGTTGAGGAGGTGTATTGCTTGCTTCAAGCATGACAGATACATAATTGTTTTTGGAGGCGACTTTTACAGTAATTCCTTTGGGTTGAAGTTTGCTTCTCAACAGCGTTGCTATGGCTTGAATATTTCCCTTTTGGGCTTGTTGGATCAAAGATTGAGAATTAGTCATTTTACGCCTATTTAATTAATTTAAATGAACTTAATGGCTTTGAAATGTAGTGAACGATGCAATTACATCTACTCCCCTAGGAATAGGTAATCTAAATGTATAATTTTATATAGCGGATTTCGTTGAGAGTATAATTATGAAGTTTTTTTTACATTCATTAGTAAAAATTAAGGTTTGGATTTATTTAAACACAAAGTACACTAGACGACTTAACAGGGCTTGATAAAAAAAATCCACCAGGGAGGTACTGCCCCTCCTGTCGCCGCGTTATCAGCACGGTGCCTCACTTTTCGGCCTCTGGTGGTTAAAGGAAGATGGAGGGATCGAACCCCTGCGACTGCTGCCGCACCACGGTTTTCAAGACCGTTTGCCGTCCACTCGGCGGCATCTTCCTTAAGGGTGTCTGACGGGGCTTGAACCCGCTAATAACCAGCTTCACAGGCTAGCGTCTCGACCGCTTCGACTTCAGACACCATAATGGAGTCAATGGGACTTGAACCCATGTCCTCTAGTTTGCAAGACTAGCGCTCTAGCCATCTGAGCTATAACCCCATATTTAACTAAGCGGACTCTTGGCGTAAAATATCGCGCACTGCCATTAAAATTTCTCCTAATTTATTCTTACCGCTGCCATCTTTTCCGCAGCCCCAGTAATAATCTCCTGGCGCATTTTCAACAATTAATTCATCGCCTGTGGATAGTAAAACCTCCCGAATATCGGCATGGGTTTCAAATTTCTTTAAAACTGCTTTTTGCATTAACTCATCTTTCACCTGTTCCCAGTCTGAACGAATGGGATGTTCTCGGCTGCGTCCCATTGTTGCAGCTTGCTTTGGGGTTTTGGCTTCGCGAATTGCCTGGTACCAAGTGGGGTCAGTTTCAATAAACTTCTGAGCTTGAAAATAATGTTCGCTCGTTACCCACCAATGCTCATCTAGCTGAAAACCATGTTGAGAGAAATTGGAAAAGCAACCGTAGGGTTCTTGGCGAGTGGTGTAAAAATAGATTGTCATTCGTTTAACTTCTCTTAGTCATAAAAATATCTACACTTTATAGCGTCCTAATTCCAGCCTAAAATTTCTCTAAATGCCCTCGCCCTAGCAGGAGAAGTTGAAAATCATTTAGGCTTGCTAGGGTTTTCATCAATGACCGATAGCTATGAAGAAGATTCGGGCTAGCGTGCAAGTTTTCTAGAGCTTGTTGCGCTTTCTCAGTTACTTTGGGGACTCCGCCGATGAGTTATTACACACTCTTTAAAGGATGGCTACTTCTAAGCCCACCTATCGGGTTCTTCGCGCTCCCATTTCTCAAGCGCCCGCTGCATTTGATCAGCGTTACTTTTCCTCTCGTACTCAAGTATGTATGCTCTAAGGGTTAGGTCACGCAAGCTGCGAATCTTCGCGAAAGAGTTAGGAAAAAACCAGAAAAAGCTTCATTTTTGATCGCCTCCTTCAGAATTAAGAAAATCTAGCTTGAAATTCTGTAATAATTTTTAGATTTGAGCGGGTGTCCAGTACAGAAAAGAGAATGCTTTTGAACTTTCCCCAAAATTGACCCTTTGGTAAAAGATAATCTGCAAACATTTGAGCAACTAAGGCTGGATCGTTTCTAAAAACTCCGCATCCCCAAGCACCCAAAGCCAGAGCATCGCATTGATGATAAGCAGCTAAACTGAGAACTTTGGCTCCACGCTGGTAGAGAACTTCGGGAATTTTAGGGAGTTCCTGGGGTTGACTTTTGCTAATGGCACCTGCATTTGGGGCGGGGCTAGTAATAAAATCAACTTGATAGGGTTGCTCTAGAAGCGTTCCATCGTCTTTGCGAAAAATGGGACAATTGGGCGAGTAGATTATGCGATCGCTATATAGGAGCGATCGCGCTTGCCGATGAAACTCATAATAATCAGGACATTTCAGTAAACTAGGGTACAATGCTGAACTCCGAGCTAAACTCTCTTCTTGAGCTTGAGCGCCATTGAGAAAGCCTCCCCCTGCATTTTTCGCCGAGGCGAAGTTGAGAACGCCTATTCTTTTAAACTGTCGTAATTTAGCAAGTCGTTCGGCTCCTTCTAAGGTTGTTTCATTTTTGACTTCAAACTTAGGCTCAGAGAATTCACCCGGTTCAGCAAGCACTTGATTTTGGATCGTTGAGAGTTGCTCTGGTTCGTAATATTGCGTTCCCTCCAGACACCCCCTCAACGCTGAGGTAATCTCCACTCGTTCGCCACTCGGAGATTGATAGTATCCTGTTTTGAGGATGTTTAATGTATCTTGCGCGATCGCAATTCGCTTCATTCCGTTCAGTGAAAAAAGATACAAATAAGTAATGAGAATGCTGACCGTTCAGCCAGGTGGAAACCTCAAGGTTTTATGGAACCTATAACCAACGCCCTGGATTTTATCGACCTTTGATGTTTAAGGTTTAAGGGTTGATGGTCTAATCTTTGAGGTTTGAGGTTTGAGCGTTAAGCGTTGAGCGTTAAGCTTTGAGGTGTATGGCTGATGGAGTTGGAATCGAACCAACAACTCATGACTGGAGATCATGCGCTCTACCCCTTGAGCTATCCATCAAAACCATAAATTTAGAGATTTTCGAGCGGCCAGCAAGTCTATTTTAATCGGGAACTTCAATCATCGTGCGGGCATTGCTAATCGAGAGAATGCGATCGCAAGTTGATTTAAACTCTTCAATAAACGCTTGCCGTCTTTCTATTTCCTCTGCTAAGTGGGTGGGGTCTAGCAGTTCAACCCCCTCACGCGCCAAAAAGCTATCCGCCAAAGACTGATACTTCTCAGACGCCGCATTCTTACCCAAGACTTCCATTGCTAACTTGTCAAGGCGTTCTTTCACTTTCGCTTGAGCTATGTCATAATCGCGGCGAGCGCGAGTATAAGCCGATTGCATGGTGTTCAAAACGCTCTCGTAGTACGCGATGAAGTTCTTCATTTCAATCGCTTCAGCAACCGTCAGTTCTTGGCCTGCAATTGAAACTCTTGTCGCTGCGTTCGATAAAACAATAGCCCGTTTAATCGTGCGTCGCCGAGCAATTAGAGCATCAACCCGTTGTAATGCCGCTCTGGCTTGAGTTTGATACTCATCTCTAGAGCGAAAGCCGGTGGGAACCTTGCCCACTTCAATCACGGTAATTAAGCCATTGTTATCTAAGGCTGTTCTGGCTGAGTTAATTCGCTTTTCCAATAAGGTTAATTCCGCCAAAGCATCCGTCACCGTCATTTGAGTCATTCACATCACCTCCTCGATAAGTTTCTCTAATTATTCGGGTAAAACAATACTCCTGGCAGGAGTTGTAGCTTGCTTGCTGCGAAGCGGTACCCCCACAGATTTTAAGCCTGCCAGTTCCGCCACATTGGCTGGGAAGGAAGGACTTGAACCCTCAAACACTCGATCCAAATTCGAGTCGCTTTGCCAATTTGCGTACTTCCCATTAACTGCCCCAGTAGGACTTGAACCTACAACCTCGCGGTTAACAGCCGCTTGCTCTGCCATTGAGCTATGAGGCAACGCAGCCCCCCAGGTCAGTATTGAACTGACGACCTCTTGATTTTCAGTCAAGCGCTCTGACCCACTGAGCTACCGGGGGATAACGATGTTCTGACGAGAGCGGAGGGACTTGAACCCCCAAGTCTCCAGTTTCGTAGACTGGCATGTTGTCCGGTTACACCACGCTCTCAAGAGCGATCGCCTCTCCTCTAGAAGCTGGACTGCGAAAAACAACCAATAATCAGCGATTCAGTTGTCAAGGTTCAATCTGGGGCATTAAGGCGCTTGCCTGCGTGCCACATTTATATACTACATGCATACTACACAGTCGTCAAGGGATTAGCTCAGGAATTTTGGCAGACCAAACCAAGTCCGTTAAGCCTCAGATCTTGCCCCATTCTGAGTAAGACCTTAGAAACCGGGTTTCTCGACTAAAAATTAAGGGTTTTGAGCAATTGGCAATAAGCCTGGTTTCTGGCAGCGGTGCAAGATCTGAGTTAGATTATCTCGTCTTTAAGAAGAGCAAAAGGGGACTTTTGTCAATGTTGTTGCGAAACATACAAAACCCCGTAAACATAAGTAATGTTTATTATCAAAAGAAGTAGATTTAAAGTTTATCTTATCGAAATCTTGATATATTCTTAAGCAGCTTGCCAGTTGGCATTAATAAATAGTAGGTCCTAGGAAGGGATTTCATGTCTTACGCTCAAACCCAAACTCAGAGTAAAAGTGGGTATCAGGCCGGGGTAAAAGATTATAAGCTAACGTACTACACTCCGGATTACACACCCAAAGATACTGATATTTTGGCCGCTTTCCGGGTATCGCCCCAACCCGGCGTCCCTCCAGAAGAAGCAGGCGCAGCAGTAGCCGCTGAATCTTCTACAGGTACCTGGACCACCGTGTGGACCGACCTACTCACCGACCTTGACCGCTACAAAGGTCGTTGCTACGATATCGAACCCGTTCCTGGGGAAGACAACCAGTACATCTGCTACGTTGCTTACCCCTTGGATCTGTTTGAAGAAGGTTCTGTTACCAACATGTTAACCTCCATCGTAGGTAACGTGTTTGGTTTCAAAGCTCTGAAAGCACTGCGCTTGGAAGATTTGCGGATTCCGGTTGCTTACCTGAAGACCTTCCAAGGGCCTCCCCACGGGATTCAAGTTGAGCGCGACAAACTGAACAAGTACGGTCGTCCTCTGCTGGGTTGTACCATTAAGCCCAAACTCGGTCTGTCTGCGAAGAACTACGGTCGTGCCGTTTACGAATGTCTGCGCGGCGGTTTGGACTTCACCAAAGACGACGAAAACATTAACTCTCAGCCGTTCCAACGCTGGCGCGATCGCTTCCTGTTCGTAGCAGAAGCCATCCACAAAGCCCAAGCTGAAACCGGCGAAATCAAAGGTCACTACCTCAACGTGACCGCTCCGACCTGCGAAGAAATGATGAAACGCGCTGAGTTCGCTAAAGAACTCGGAATGCCGATCATCATGCATGACTACCTGACTGGTGGTTTCACTGCAAACACCACCCTCGCTCGTTGGTGCCGCGACAACGGTATCCTGTTGCACATCCACCGCGCAATGCACGCCGTTATCGACCGTCAAAAGAACCACGGGATTCACTTCCGCGTATTAGCCAAAACCCTGCGGATGTCTGGTGGCGACCACCTGCACTCCGGTACCGTTGTGGGTAAACTCGAAGGCGAACGCGAAATCACGATGGGCTTCGTCGATCTAATGCGCGAAGACTACATCGAACTCGATCGTTCTCGCGGTATTTACTTCACCCAAGACTGGGCTTCCATGCCTGGTGTAATGCCTGTCGCATCCGGCGGTATCCACGTATGGCACATGCCTGCTTTGGTTGACATCTTCGGCGACGACTCTGTTCTGCAATTCGGTGGCGGTACCCTCGGACACCCCTGGGGTAATGCTCCCGGTGCAACCGCTAACCGCGTTGCTCTGGAAGCTTGCGTTCAAGCGCGTAACGAAGGCCGCGACCTCATGCGTGAAGGTGGCGATGTCATTCGCGAAGCTTGTAAGTGGAGTCCTGAACTAGCCGTTGCTTGCGAACTCTGGAAAGAAATCAAGTTCGAGTTCAAAGCAATGGATACTCTCTAACATTCCGAGCAGAGTTTTGAGTGTAGAGTCTTGGATAAACAAAGCTTGACCGCTCAAAACTCTTACTCCCGCTTGGTCAGGACATGGATATCAAAAAAGTTGCGAAAAACACGACCCGTGTACTGGCAAGTTATATAACTTACCAGGCTGTGCAAATCATCTTCTCTCAGCTTAGTGAAACCAATCCGCCTTTAGCCTATTGGTTCAACAGCTTTTCGGGCGCTGACAAAATCCAAGATGGAGAAGCGTACCTCCAAGCCTTGCTGAAGGAGAATCAAGAGCTTGCTTTTCGGGTCATGACCGTCCGCGACCATTTAGCGCAAGAAGTTGCAGACTACTTACCAGAGATGGTACGGACGGAGATTCAACAAGCCAATATTTCGCACCGCCGTCAGTATTTGGAGCGGGTGACGCAACTGAATGTCCCTGACTTTGATGCTCATTCAGAGCCGCAAGCTGAACCCGACCCCAATGAGTAGGGAAGGGTTAAGCCAATGCACCGAATTGATGTCACCTATTTACCCCCATTATTTTCGCTATGAAAACTCTGCCCAAAGAACGTCGCTACGAAACTCTTTCTTATTTGCCCCCTCTGTCTGACTCTCAAATGGCCCGTCAAATCCAGTACATCCTGGATCAAGGCTTCTTCCCCGCAGTAGAATTCAGCGAATCCTCTGAGCCAGAAATGCACTACTGGACGATGTGGAAGCTGCCGATGTTTGCCGCTAAGTCTGTGAAAGAAGTGATGAACGAAGTGGATGCTTGCCGTTCTGAATACCGCGACTGCTATGTTCGCGTTGTCGGTTTCGACAATATTAAGCAATGCCAAGTTCTGAGCTTCATCATCCACAAGCCCAACAGCAGCAGATTCTAATTTCAAGATTGCTAGGCTGACTTCAGTCTAGAGTCGGTTAAAACTCAGAAGAGAGGCGCTTTGCCTCTCTTTTTTATTGTTGCTTACCACTTTCAACTCACCAAGTTGAACTAGAAATTGAGCTATGCTACTTTAATTCATCATGAAGTCTAGTTACGAGTGGTAAACTGTCTGTGGTAGCCCAATACCCTAAATTCACATTTAACTATTTAACCTACGAGTATGGTCAGTCTTTAGCGATACAGGCAGATTGCTTTGACTGGCTAAGTGCAATTCCTGAGTATAGTATTCATGCGATTGTTACCGATCCTCCATATGGTGTTAGAGAGTATGAATTCGATCAGTTAGATAAGAGAAGCACTAAACAAGGGGGCATTTGGAGAATACCACCCGCTTTTGATGGAAGCACTCGTTCTCCTTTACCACGTTTTACAGCTCTTAGTGATAAGGAAAGAAAAAATTTATACAATTTCTTTGTAGAATGGACAAAAATTGCTATTCAGCCTATCTGTCCTGGCGGACATTTATTAATTGCATCTAACACCTTCCTATCCCAGTTAGTTTTCCAAGCATTAGTGGATGGTGGACTTGAGTACAGAGGTACAGTAATTCGGTTGGTTAGAACTTTACGGGGAGGAGACCGACCCAAAAATGCTGAAGTAGAGTTTGATGAAGTTTGCTCAATGCCTCGCGGATGTTTTGAGCCTTGGGGAATTTTTCGCAAGCCTCTTTTAAAGGGTATGAAGGTTAGTGATTGCCTTAAAGAGTTTGGAACTGGCGGTTTACGAAGAAAACCTGATGGCAATCCTTTTGAAGATGTTATCCCTAGCGAACGTACACCTCAAAGAGAACGTAAAATTGTAGAGCATCCTAGTCTGAAACCACAGTCGTTTTTGAGACAAATTGTTTATGCTTCTTTACCGCTGGGTAAAGGTATTGTTGTAGATCCTTTTATGGGATCTGGTTCAACAATTGCAGCAGCAGAAGCTATGGGATATAGAGCAATTGGAATTGAACGATATCAAAATTACTTTGAGGAAAGCAAAAGTGCTATTCCCCAGCTAGCAAAGATCTATACTGAAAGTAATCAACTTTGTCTAGAGATTGAAGGATTTTGATATACCCAATTATTTTTCATCTTCCTAAATCCGTTTCTATTTACACTGGCAGTAATGGTACGACGGCTAGTAGAAGAGCGTCCAGAGAAATTCCAGTCTTCTTCCTCAAGTTTAGCTGCGTATACAGCTCTAAAAATAAAGGGCTTTGGATCTATTTGTTTAAGACTGTCAATAGAGGTATTACTATCGAAACAAAAAACCATTAGCCACACAGATTCAGGATTATGTCCTTGCCACCCACTTAAATGTCTAGAACCTTTAACCTCTATGCCTTGATTTGAATACTGGACGGCATTTTCTGAAAAGGTATTAACTGGAATTAAGTCTGGATGACCGTTAGGGTATTGATTTTTTGCAAGCGTAAGACAATACTTTGGAATGCTCATGTTCATAAACTCTCCTACAATACTACTAAAATTTGCAGGCATTAAAAAGCTTTCTAATCTGGACATATTTTTATTTTTTAACTGAGTGTTAATGAATCCCAAGAAATTAATAAACTCATTCATACTTTGATAAATATGATGAATTTCTAAACCATAGGGTAAAGTGCAGCTAAGATTAAAATAGTCTAAATTTACTGCAATAGGCGTACAAGCTTTGAGTTCTTTATCTGTCATGGGAAGATAGTCTAGTCTTACTCTTTTAATATTTAACCTCAGAGCTGCAAGGATACTTGCCATAGATGGCAAGAAGACGCGTTATTTCTTGCAAGAAAGTTGATCCTAATAGCCTGCGTGCTTGTCTCTAAGAATGGTTAACCGCGATCGCACAAAGGTACAGTCGTTTTCGATTTAATGCCATAAACAAGGGCGCACAGCCGCGCGCCCCTACAAACAATCTGTACTTTACTGAGCGGCTTCCTTCCACAGAAGGTGGAAAGATGCGATCGCCAAAATAATTAAGCGTTTGGCAGTTGCTGAGATTGCATAGACTCAAGTTGTGCTTGCGAAGTTCTTCTTACCCAAGGGGTGAACCGACTAGGACTAACGCATTCAGCACCATTCAGTTGGTCTTTAAGGTTACTCGCAAAGAACTCAAACATCTCAACCAGAGCTTGGCGATCGGTTAAGCAACCTTGAAGGGCGATAAGTTGTTCGAGCGTCCAATTATACAGTTGGGTATCACCCTGTTCAATCCGGAAGTATAACTGACTCTCAAACTGTCCTAAACGAGCGTAGAAGTTCTCCACCTCAGCTTTGATTGATTGCATATCAACGTAGAACTGCTGTTTCTTGATGTCTGATAGAATCGTGGTTTTGAGAGATTCTGTGAAGTTTTGGTTCACCTCATTCTTGACGAGCGTAGAGACTTCATTGCGGAAGTTGACAATTTTATTGTCTAAGCTGACATTGATGCGATTATCAAGCTCGTTCGTGACATTGTTAACCACTAACTGAACGCTGTTACCTGTAGATTGGTTAACGACAGACTTGATGCGTTGATCGAAATCCGCTTCAATCTGTTGAACAACCTGGCTCTTAATGTTCGGAGTGTGATTCGCAATTTTGAGATTAACTACCGCCTCAATACGCTGATCGATGCTACTTTGGATCTGGTGAACTACAGATGTGTTAATCTCTTGGGCTTGATTCGCAATTTTGAGGTTAACTACATTGTCAATCCGTTGATCGATGTAGGTTTGCATTTGCTGAATCACCAGATTTTTAACATTCTGGGTTTGATCGGAAATTTTTAGGGTTACGACATTATCAACGCGCTGATCGATGTCGTTTTGGATCTGCTGAATGACTTGATTGACGATCTGTTGAGATTGATTGTCAATTTTGAGTTGAACGGCATTATCAATACGCTGGTCAATGTCAGTTGAGATCTGGCTAATGACAGATGTGTTAATCTCTTGAGCTTGATTCGCAATTTTGACATTGACGACATTTTCAATGCGCTGCTCCAGTTCTGTTTGCATTTGCTGAATGACTGAAGCCTTAATTTCTTGAGCTTGATTAGTGATTTTCAGATTAACCACAGACTCAACCCGTTCATTGAGTTCTGTTTGGATCTGTTGAATCACCAAGCTTTTAATTTCTTGGGTTTGTTCGGTAATTGCTAGATGCACCTGGTCATTAACGATTCGGGGAATTCGAGTAATAAACAGGTCATTGAGATTTTTATTAAAGTAACCAGACCAACCTTGGAAGCTTTGGTTAAAATTCACCTCCGTCTGTTGGATGAGCGTCTTCATCATGAACTCAAGTCGTGCTACTTGCATGGCAAGTTGTTTAGCTTGACTTTGATAGCCTTTGAGGATCGATTTTTCAAGACCTTCCCAGTAGGCTTGTTTATTTTCGTCTTTTTGATCGGTTATGGTGATTGAGCTTTCAAACCTGGGTGCTAGCTCTTGCCACATCCGTTCCATCTGTTCTTGATTGAAAGTGAAGCTAACATCATTCTCGCTGCTGAAGCTAGCGCCTCCACTGCTACTTCCACTGAAGCTAGCACCGCCACCACTGGTAGCAAAACCTGTTCCTCCACTGCTACTTCCACTGAAGCTAGCGCCACCACCACTGGTAGCAAAACCTGTTCCGCCACTGCTACTTCCACTACCCGTGCTTACAACAGTAACATTGCCTTCATTCACGCCTGACGTTACTGGCTGTTCTGGCAGTTTTTCGTAGCCTTCCTCTACTACAGCCTTGCTCACTGAGTTAATTTCTAGAACTACCTGTCCTTGGTTATCTTCTTTGTAGGTATCAAAGAAAAATCCTAAAATAGTGATTTTTTCTTTGACTTCTAAAATGAATTCGTCTTGTAAACCGTTGAGCGAACACCAAGTTTCTTCAACTTCAAGACCTGTAAAATTAGAGACGAATTTTCCATCTTTAATCCACAGCAAAGCCCAAGGCTCTAACTGAAACTTCTCTTCAGAAGACCAATAAGTAGCATTACTTTCACGAATCTTTATCTTGTAGTTTCCTGGTTTTAGTTCAACAAAATTGGAATTTAATTGTTTCAGGCTGGATATATTTTGTTGATCGAGGACATAACAATTTTTCTTGCTATCAACTGTTAGGGTTTGAGGATTGAAGAATGGCTTGTTGCTGGTAATTAAAAGGTCAACAGATCCTTGATTATCAGTATTATTTACATCAAAGAACAAAGCACAGAGAACCGCTTTTTCTTTGACCTCTAGCTGTAATTTTTCGTTATATCCGTTTAAGGTTGCCCAAGTTGCTCCTGTTTCAAAACCTGTATTTTTGTTGATAAAGGTTATACCATCAACCCCATATATCCAAAGCACAACCAAGGGTTCGCCTTCAGTTTTACTTTCAGCAAAACCATAGCGACCGCTGGCTATTTTGATATCAAAAGTGCCTTTTTCTAAAGTAAAAGAACTAGCAACATTTTGTTGCAGGTGGTTCATTTCGTTGGAGTCAATAACGTAGCAGTTGCTTTTGGTGTCAATGGTTAAAAGTTTCATGTCGTCTCCTTAAGAGGTCTTAACTTGGACTGTGGACTATTAAGCAGAACATTCCAGCAGAGGTGCTTTCTTGGAAGGGTTTTTGGAGAGTTTTTTTGCCTCCAAATATGAGTAATCTTCCTACGCTAGGAGCGTTATTTCTCCTCGTCCTCCTTGCGTTCTTGGTTTTGACTGATAACTTTAACTGATAGCTTTAGCACAATGAACCGACGTTACTTTGGTCATTGGATGATTATCTCACATCTGAATAAAAACCCCTCCCTAGCATGATCTTTATGTCTGGGTTTTATGATGAAATTTAATGATATCTTAAAGTCCTTCGCACCTTAAACTGTAATACACGTTGCTGAAGGTTCGTAGAAGCAAACAATTAATTGCCCTTACTACTCATTCACAATTGTTGACCCAACTCATATTGAACGATTCTTGGGATACTACACTATCTGATTGACAGAGGGTGACAGAACGCGATACATCATGATTCAACCGTTACATCAGTATCTACACAATGCAAAGTTTTTTTAACTTTCAGCTTTGTCAGTCTCAGGAGGGATGGACATGGATGCCAGCTTGATTGTGTCCAATATCCTAAACCCACCCATTCTGTTTTTCTTCTTGGGGATGACGGCGGTTCTTGTCAAATCTGACTTAGAAATTCCCGCGCCGATTCCCAAACTCTTCTCGCTGTATCTGCTACTTGCGATTGGGTTTAAAGGAGGGGTAGAACTGACTAAAAGTGGTGTCACCCAGGAAGTGGTTCTAACGCTCCTGGCGGCGACGATTATGGCTTGTGTCGTCCCGCTGTACACTTTCTTTATTCTTAAACTGAAGCTCGATACCTACGATGCTGCCGCGATCGCAGCTACCTATGGCTCGATCAGCGCCGTCACCTTTATTACTGCAAGCGCATTTCTGACGGAACTGAACATTGATTTTGATGGCTACATGGTTGCAGCACTAGCGCTAATGGAATCTCCTGCAATCATTGTGGGTTTGATCCTCGTCAATTTGTTTACCGTCGATGAAAAGCGAGAATTTGCGTGGTCTGAAGTGCTACAAGAAGCATTTCTTAACAGTTCCGTCTTCCTGCTGGTTGGCAGCCTGCTAATCGGGATGTTGACGGGAGAACATGGTTGGCAAGTTTTAGAACCCTTTACCCAAGGGATGTTTTACGGCGTTCTCACTTTCTTTTTGCTGGATATGGGACTGGTTGCCGCTAGAAGAATTAAAGACTTGCAAAAAACTGGGGTTTTTCTGATCTCGTTTGCCATACTGATTCCTATAGTCAACGCAGGCATTGGATTAGCGATCGCTAAATTTATCAATATGCCTCAAGGAGACGCGCTCTTATTCTCCGTTCTCTGTGCCAGCGCTTCCTACATTGCAGTTCCGGCTGCGATGCGGATGACGGTACCTGAAGCAAACCCCAGCCTTTACGTTTCAACAGCCCTAGCAGTCACATTCCCGTTCAACATCATTGTGGGAATCCCGCTTTATATGTACGGAATCAACCTGTTGTGGAGGTAATCCCATGCATCTTGTCAAAAGAATCGAAATCATTGCCAACTCGTTTGAACTCAGCAAGATTTTGGATAGTTTAAATAAATCGGGCGTCCACGGTCATGCGGTGATTCGCAATGTTGCCGGACAAGGATTGCGAGAAGGCACTGAAGATTTAGATATGACCATGCTGGATAACGTTTATATCATCGCTTTCTGTATGCCCGATCAACTTAAGGGCGTAGTAGAGAACGTTCGTCCTTTGTTGAATAAGTTTGGAGGAACCTGTTACATCTCAGATGTAATGGAAATCCGCTCTGTTAAATGTATCGCATCGCTATGAGGTGAGGAGAATTAAAAATTAGGAATTAGAAAGTTAAGCTTAACGTTTTGCTTTGATTTTTTAATTTTGCATTTTTAATTCTCCATTTTTTCTGGAGAATCGAGTATGGGTTATAGAACAGGTTTTATTGGTCGTCGTAATTTTCTCAAATTTGGCTCAATCGGTGCTTTTAGCCTTACAGCAAGCAGTCTTTCGTGGCAAGTCAAACAGGCACAAGCTGCCGAGCTTTCGGGTGCTTCCTCCCTCAATCCCGATGAGGCTTTACAGAAGTTACTAGAGGGAAATCAGCGGTTTGTGCAGCATCATCCAGAATACCCCGATCAATCGGCGGCGCGGCTGTTGGAAGTAGCACAGGCACAACATCCCTTTGCGACAGTTTTAAGCTGTGCAGATTCGCGAGTTCCGGCGGAGATTGTTTTCGATCAAGGGATTGGCGATATTTTCGATGTGCGGATTGCTGGGAATATTGCAACGCCTGAAGCGCTGGGGAGTATTGAATACGCTGTAGTATTGTTAGGTACTCCAGTTTTAATGGTACTCGGTCACGAACGCTGCGGTGCCGTGACTGCGGCGGTGCAAAATGAGCCTCTTCCTGGGGCGATTGGTGCGTTTGTGAAGCCGATTCTGCCTGCGGTGGAACAGGTTAAGGGTTTGTCAGGGGATTTGGTGGATAATGCGGTAACTGCGAATGTCCGCTATCAGATGGAACAGTTAAAGCGATCGCAACTGCTTACAGAGCGCGTACAATCCGGTCAGTTAAGGATTGTAGGCGGTCGCTACGATCTTGATAGTGGAACTGTGACGCTTGTTACTTAGGGGATAGTTGAGGCGATCGCTATCTGGGTGCTTTGCGCCAACCGTTTGCGATCGCCTCCGACTCTGAAAAAATCTACTTTGCTCGCTTGATAGTTTCTTAAGAATTTATTGAATCAAGAAATTCTCGATAAAACTGTTCGTGCGACCCTGTAAAGTTATCCATTCCTGCTTTGGTCAAATATCCCTTATTCTTACGCGTATGTGGATTCTCAGCATAACTATAGATTGTTTTTGAAAGCTTTGGGTTCTCGCTCCAACGAATATTGAACGCGGCGTATTTGGGGAAGAAAGTCATCTCAGTATAGGCATCAATGCGATCGTGTATCCACCAAGCCAGCGCCGTCCAGTCTTTAGTTTTAGTGCGATCGTAATAGGGGATAAATGAGGTCACAATAATACAGGTGGTTGCTCCCATGTATCCTGCGGCATCTTTCATATCCCAAATATGTGCTGCGTAGTTTGACTCGTTGTTGGCACAGTTATATTGGTTCTGATCCTCTGCTCCTTTGGCGTTGACTGCACAAGAACGATAAGCAGAACGGATGGTAATACGTCCGAGTGCGTCTTGGATCGGTTCTAGCACCTTCTCGCAGAGATTTTTTCCGGCGGCGATCGCCAATTCAGGATTGTCTGGGATATTGGGAATACCTTCAATTTGCGAGATTTCAGAATACAGAAACTCGCGCATAAAAAAACTTTTGGAGAGTTGCACCCGTCCTAACTCTTCCAAGGCTTTGACGGACTGTGGCTTTCTCATCGTCGATCTCAAGGGGCTTGAAATGCTTGCCAGGTATCTTTTGAACAGTTCAGTCTATCCTATTTGTTCTGGGGACAGCGATAGACGTTACATTATTTTGCTTTGTTTTCGGTTCGGGACGGGGATTTTCAAGCTTAAATGGATACGGAAGCTGTTTTTGTCGCATCTAGATTTGATTGCGATCGCGCTTTTTTATTTTGATTTTGAATATGAAAATCCTATATCGCTAATCTTACGGTAAATGTTTTTTGCAACACACAACTTTCGCTACTGATATCTTAGGAATGATTGGGGTGTTGAGGATACCGCAGGTTGGTTGAAATTTTGAATTCAGAGTTTATAGAACGGATGGATTGGGGCAGTATCAAGGCATTGGGATAAGATTTTACTTTCAATCTCCAGTATAAAAAAGATCTGGATTTTTATAAAAACTGGGTAATTTGAACGAAAACGCCCAAAAATCTCAGGTTTTATTTTTTACAAGAATGACCTTGATGTCATCAAAAAATAACTGAATCCTCTTTCAAATAGAGGATGAAAAACTTAAAAAGCTTTGACATAATGGCGCTTGTTGTTTCGAGTCAATAGGAGTTAACTTCCTTGAATCTCAAACAGACTGCCCTTTGGTTTGGTCTCTTGACGGGGGGATGGTTAGCAACGACTGCCCCGAATGCGATCGCAGCTTCTTTCACGGCTGCTGATGCAGAATTTTGCGTGGGTCAGAACACCTGTTTAGTCAATGACTTCTTTACGCTAACGGCTCAACCCGGCAACAAAGAAATTACCACCAAAACCATTGGTGGCGTTCAAGGTTTGGGCGTTGCTGACGATGCTCAAAATTTAGGTCGCGACCCTTCTCGCGGTGAAATTGACATCGGAGAAATTCTGCGCGTTGACTTTGCGCGTTCTTCGGTTTTGGAGTTTCTCGACTTAAGCTTTATGTATCAACCTGGGGTTTACGAAGATGAAGTCTTTGAAATCGCCCAGGTGACATCGGATGCAGGCGTTGGGACGCTGACCATTACCGGGGATACTTCTGCGGTATGGAGTCTGGGGGGAAGCGTTGTCAACCTCTCGCCTTCTCTGGTGGGTCGCGGGGGTTCCTATCGCATTCTCAATCCTTTCAGCGATTCATCGATCTCCGGATTTAGTCTAACTCCTGTTTTAAATACCGATGCCGATGGGAATATCCCCACAGGATTTGAAAATAGCGATTTTGCCCTCAGTGCTGTGGGCACCACAGAAGCAGAGGTCAAAATCCCGGAATCTAGTTCAACGGGTGCTTTACTGGGCTTAGGTGCTTTATTTGGACTCAGTTGGTATCGTCGGCGGTTGTCTGCGAAAAACGCTTAACGCCGCTTGCAGGAGTTACTCTCCATTCCAGAGTAGCTCCTTACTGAATTAGGGGAATTTGCCACCAATCTTGTAAATGCGATCGCAAAACCTGAGCAAAATCCGCACGCTGTTCAAACAAAAGGGTGCGCGTTGGCTTGCGTTCGGCATCCAAAGCCCAGCCATAATCGCTACTGATGCGAAGTTTATCGTGCCAATCCAAAACTGAGACAATTAACCGGGGGGCGGGGGTATTTTCCACATCCGGGACGCGAAACACATAATTAAACGTATTATGAGCCGCTGCTGCCACTGTAGAAGGCTGTCCGAGTTCGGCGTGCAGGCGCGATCGCACTTGCTCAACTAAACCCGGACGATCGATTTCTTCCAGCGGCTTTACCGCCAGCGTCAAGGCAAAATAAAACTCTTCAACCGGAACGAATTCAAGCTGCATGGTGCTATTTCGGGAAAAGGAAGAAAGGGGAGCCAACCCCCACTACAAGACTTGCGATCGCAAATAGGCAACGGGCAAACTCACTAACTTCCGAGAGGTTGAGACGTAAGCGCGTTGGGTAAATACATCGTATTGGTTGCGCTCAATGGCATCCAAAATTTGCGCGTACAGCATCAACGCCGACCAAACCGGCCAGCGCGCGTCGGGAATCAGCCAGCGAACGCCCTTTTCCGCCTGGGTAAAGAATTTGCGAGCGCGTTGAATCTGAAACCTCATAAACTCGCGCCAGCGTTCGTCTACCACCCCATTCATCAAATCCTGCTCGGTATAGTTAAACAGCGCTAACTCAGCTTGGGGTAAATAGATGCGGCCTCGTCGCGCATCTTCCCCCACATCGCGCAGGATATTAGTGAGTTGGTTGGCAATTCCCAGGGCGATCGCTTCCTCTATCGGTAAGTAGGGTTCGCACGCCTGATTCCACGGAGCCGTATTCCGGGAGCAATCAACCCCCATCACGGCCGTAGACATCAAACCGACCGTACCCGCCACTCGATAGCAATAGAGGTAAAGTTCCTCAAACGTCTCATAGCGACTGCGGTACAGATCCATACGCTGACCTGCCACCATATCGCGAAAGGGTTGAATATCCAACGGAAAACTAGAAAGCGTATCGACTAACGCCACATCGGTATCATCAACCGGATCGCCGCGAAATACAGATTCTAGCTGTTGTTCCCAACGATCGAGCGTTTCGGGGGTCGTTCCGGCCGCTTCCTTTCCGTCTACTAGCTCGTCCGTACGCCGACACCACGCATAAATCGCCCAAATTGCGCGACGTTTTTCTTCTGGCATCAATAAAGTTCCCAGATAAAACGTCTTCGCGTACTGGGCGGTGATCTTACGGCAGAGTTCGTAGGAGTCCTCTACTGAGGTCAGGCTTCTCATGCAAGGGGACTTAGAGATTTGTAGCATTCGTATATGAGCAAAAGCGCGATCTGCTTAAGGTCAGTAATCGGTAAGAGTGGAAATATCCAATCGCAGACAGAAGGACAAAAGCTAACTGCCAACGCCAATCGGTTGAGTATTTGTCACCGAAGGTCGATTACTGTTCGCGATCGCCTGCGCTGTCAGCTTACCAGAAAGTACGGCCCCTTCCATACTGGCCAGGTAACGTTGCATGGTGTAATCGCCTGTTAAAAAGAAATTAGAAATCGGCGTAGTCTGGGAAGGACGGTGCTGTTGGCGGCCGGGAGTGGCTTTATAAACCGAACGCGGTGTTTTCACCACATGATATTTCAGCAATTTGGCCCGGTCGTCGCCGCTAAAATGTTGGGGAAACAGTTGTTCGAGTTCTGCTAAAGTCGCCTCAACAATCTCGCTATCGGATTTGCTAATCCAATCTTTTGCTGGCGCGAGTACCAGTTCTAGCATTGAGCGATCGGGGTTAGCGTAGGCTTTGCAGGTATTGCTCATATCTGCGTAAACGCTGAGTAAGGGCGATCGCGAAAACAGCAGATGATCGATATCAGTCAGTTTTCGGTCAAACCACAGGTGGAGATTAATCACCGGAACCCCTTCTAAGCCATCCAACTGCTTAAAGTAATCCAGTTGTCGCCAAGGTTCCGGAAGCATCACCTTCAGCGGATCGACAGGCATCGCCGAAACATAGAGATCGGCTGTCAGCACCTCATCGGGCTGTCCGTCCAAACCGCGCATTAGGAAACCGCGAACCTTGCCATCTTCATCGAGCAGAAACTCTTTAACCGGCGCATTCAGGCGGACTTCCCCGCCGCGTTCGGTAATGTAATCTACGATGGGTTGGCACAAGCGTTCCGTTGGCGAACCGTCCAGGAAGGCCATTTTTGAGCCATTCTTCTCTTGGAGAAAGCGGTTGAGAGCCGTCAGGATGACCGTAGAAGAAATTTCATCCGGATCGATGAAGTTCAGCGCCTTTGACATGGCGATGAAGACTTCTTTTTCCACTCTCGGCGGCACATTTTGCAGCTTCAGCCACTCGGAGAAGGAATATCGATCCATTTGTTCGACGTAGTTCTGACCTTGGATCATCGCTGGAATCAGACCTAGACCAAATTTAATTTTTTCGGGCCAGGTCAGCATATCGTTATTCCGCAAAATCGCTACAATCCCATTCCAGGGTGCAGGGATATCGGGAAAATCGAAGCGAGAGTAGGTTCCAGGTACTTCGGGCTGATTGAAGATCATGGTGTGTTCTTTCCATTGCAGCCGATCTTCAATGTCTAGCTCTTTGAAGAGCTGCAATATATTCGGATAGGCTCCGAAAAAGATGTGTAACCCGGTTTCGTACCAGTCCCCGTCTTCGTCCTGCCAAGCAGCCACTTTGCCACCGAGGACATCTCGACGTTCGAGAACGATAGGGGTATAACCTGCGTCCGTTAGGTACTTCGCGCAGGCAAGTCCAGCTAATCCCGCTCCGGCGATCGCAACTCGCATGTGTGTGTTGATTTTGCTCTGTAATATTTCTGAGATTTAGTCGCCTTTAATTATAGCGTTGCAATCCGTTACATTTTGAACCCCGCCGATCTTCTTCCTCAAATTGAGTCTCCCTCAGAGCAGCCATCGCGATCGCCGATCCGAGGCCTGTTTGCGTGAAATCACCAGGAATGCTCCGCAACTTCCCCCAATCTCGGATCGGTCAAGGAGGTAAGTTTGTGGAAAGTACGGTTTTGATTTGCTTAGAAAAAGAATAATATTTTTCCAGAGAAATACTTAAATAAATTCAGTGGTTAGCTATTTTTAAGCTTAAGAGTATTCACTGAAACTGTGACATGAGTCACGCGAAAACCCTTTCCAAATCATCGCTTCACCCTATTTTTGGCAGCACAATAGAAAACAGGACAGGTCAACTCTTTATAGATGTTTCGAGTCTGTAAAGAGTTGAATAAGAACGCAGAGAACGGTAGACAATTACTCGTTAATTCATGAATACTGGCTTATTAGCATAACCCTATAGCTTCAGCCTATTTCTTATTTCGTCATCTTCTAGTCTTTCTTGACCTACTGACTCTCACACACTCTGGCTCTATTGGAGGTTTTCAAATGAAGCGTCACTTCTTTAACGGTTTACTCGGTACAGCAGCAACCCTTGCTGGAGTTTTAGCTGCTAGTGCTGCTCAAGCTTTTTCCCCCACTGCAAGTCCTCTTCCTTCGGATTTATGGAGCTTCTTTAATCAGGAGTTTGTTCAACCCGAAAGACTTGAGTTTCAAAACACCAGTGCATTTAAACTCGATCCCATGTCGTTGGTATTCGCCAGTGGTGCCAGCCCTCTAGAAGTCTTTTTCATTAACGAAGGCGCTGGCATGAGAGGCTCGCTATTTACCAAAATTAATGGCGGCCCCGAACAAACAGTGATTCAAGAAATTTCTTCTCGCCATAGCGTTCTGCCGGAAGACGATGGCGTACTCGAACTCGGCCAAGGCTGGAACTTAGGCAAACAAGCCGCAGGCACCAAGGTAGAATTTCTCCTCTCTCCCTGGCAAGGTTCTGACTGGCGCTATGGTGCTGACCCCAGCAAGAACCCCGATGGTTTACAACACATCATTGCTTACCAATACCAAGATTGGGTCATCCTCGGTTTTGAAGACCTGTTCGGCGAACTGGGTGCAACAGGTGGTAACAACCAAAATTCTGACCGCGACTTTAATGACGTAGTGATTGCGATTCGAGGTCTTGCAGGAACCCGAATCGATCAACCCCCGGCTGACGTTCCCGAACCCTCAACCATGCTGGCATTGTTCGGTGTAGGCGCATTCGGTGCTTTAACCCGTCGCCGTCGCAGCCAAGAAAGTTAGTGCATTTTTGGGTAACTTTAACGTTTTTGTCTTATCCAAGCTGAAGTGGTATTGACTGAAAGCGACTGTTTTTAGGACTCTCCTGGAAGCAGCGCTTTTTTTATGGGACGATGTGCCCTATCGACTCAGACCTTTCCAGAAAATACGGATTCAATAGGCTATCTTCGCTACAATCTGGCCAAAAATTTAGGGTAATTACGGACAACGGTGATGAGTATCACAACGCATAAGTGATTTAACGGTTGGATATTCCGATTAAGCAAGCATAGGATAGTGTCTGGAGAAGCCGAGAGTGCTACGATATAAAGCTTCTCTAAAAATAAAGAATAGCCCCTAGCTTCTTTAGCCTTACTTTTCTTAATGCCACATCACCTGAATGGGTTAATTTATGAACGCTAAACTTTTCGCTGGTTTAACCACAACTGCCGCTGCGCTTACACTGATGAGCATAGCTGCACCTGCTGAGGCGCTTTCTTTAACGTCGAGCAACTTCGGCAATTCTGGCATTATTTTTGACCAAGATACGGAAGTTGAGTTTACTTTCTGGGAATCCCACGGGAAATATAAATCTATCTTTGGGATTATTGACACTTTAAGCGGACAAAAATTCGACCTATTTTCCGAAACGCGGGGATACAACCCAGGTTCTGGGGAAGCTAACGATTGGAAACTGACGCCTGAGTATATTGCAGTTAACCCTGAGTTTCTCAGCGAACCGTTCAAAGCCGTCTTTAAGTTTACGGCGGGCATTACCTATCAACTGGCCTATTGGGGAAGCAATCACACTGTTGATGCGAGTGCGGCTAAGTTTCAATACGATGGAACTCACACTTACTTAACCACTGGACCTAATTGGAAGGGGGCCCAAGAGTTTAATACGCTGACGGTTGATGGCAGCGTGATTATCGGTATGGAAGATGGCTGGGAACGCGCGAATAAACGGGGAGAAGGCGACTTCAACGACTTTATCGTCTCTGCACGGCTCGTTTCAGCCGCCGATGTTCCCGAACCCACCGCGACTTTAGCGCTTCTGGGTGTGGGTAGTGCGGGTTTATTTGGCTTGCGTCGTCGTCGCGCTCAATCCTCCATCTAGCACGATTTTAAGCATTGCTGTCGGTATTATTTAGGGGTTACTTAGGGCGGGAAAAACTCGCTCTTTTTTATTTCTAAAGTCTGACTTGGGAGTTAGTGCTTCAGGCGATCGCTCTGGGACACTAGAAAGGTAGCAGCCTACCCATTCAGTGAAAGATATGTCTAGTAATCCGCGAGAAACATGGGACTTTGGCAGATTTGTCCAAACCTTAGTTGACTTTGAGGCACTACCGTTCATGGGTTGCCTCAAGCGCATTCTGCAAGGTCAAACTCGCCAGCCTACTTCTTCATCCGGAGGTCAAAACATGGGCGTTATCGTGGTTGCAGGAGCCACGGGGGGAGTCGGAAAACGCGTGGTTGAGCGTTTATTGGCTCAAAACTATGCCGTTCGCGCTCTCGTCAGAGATACTAACCGCGCCCGTACTATTTTAGGCGATCGCGTTGAACTATTTGAAGCCGATCTGACCATTCCGGAAACCTTAACGCCTGCTTTGATGCGAGATGCGATCGCTATTATTTGCTGTACGGGTACCCGCGTGCAACCCGTAGAAGGCGATACCCCCACTCGCGAAAAATATTATCAAGGCATCAAATTCTATTTACCCGAAGTTGCCGATAGTCCTGAAGCGGTTGAATATCAGGGGATTCAGAATTTAGTCAATTTAGCCGTTCGCTGTCTACCTCCCGCAGACCAGCAAATGATTTTTGATTTTAAATCCCCAAATGCCCAAATTGCCGAACTGTGGGGAGCCGTTGACGATGTGGTGATGGGGGGAGTTAGCGAAAGTGAAATTCGCTTAATTGAAGGCAGTGCTTTGTTTAGCGGTATCGTCTCGACTGCCAATTCGGGGGGGTTTGCTTCAGTCAGAACGAAAAACTTAACCCCTCCCCTCGATTTAAGCCAGTTTAGCGGTATTGAATTGCGATTGAAAGGGGATGGACAGCGTTATAAGTGCATTCTGCGCGGCGAAAATAAATGGGATGGAATTGGCTATAGTTATTCTTTTGATACGACCGCAAATCAATGGATAACGGTTCGCATTCCCTTTACAGACTTGGTTCCGGTATTTCGCGCCAAGGTTGTCCGAGATGCACCAAGGCTGGATACCCAACGGGTTTATGCTTTTCAGTTAATGCTCAGTAAGTTTGAATATGATGGCGCGCTTAACCCCCGCTTCAATCCGGGTGGATTCGCCCTTTATATTGAATCCATCAAAGCTTATGGGGGCAATACTACACCTCGGTTTATCCACATTAGCTCGGCGGGAGTGACCCGACCGGGAAAACCCGGATTAAACCTAGAAGAAGAACCCCCGGCGGTTCGGATGAACGACCAATTAGGCGGACTGCTGACTTGGAAGTTACGGGGGGAAGAGGTGATTCGCCAAAGCAGCCTTCCCTACACCATTATTCGACCTTGCGCGCTGACTGAAGAAACGGGAGGACAAACGTTACGGTTTGAACAAGGGGATACAATACGCGGTCAGGTGAGCCGTGAGGATATCGCGCAATTGTGCGTTGAGGCCTTAAAGTTACCCGAAGCTTGTCAGAGGACTTTTGAGGTTAAAGCTCAACCGGGTTTGGCTGAGAATAACTGGAAAGCGTTATTTCAAGAGTTAGACCGAGATTGAGCGGACATCTTGCGCCAATGCCAGAAACTGGATTTCTTGCCGTTTAAGCTGAAACCCTTGATTTTTCCTTAAAAACCCGGTTTCTCAGGTCTAACTCAAAAGGGTGCAAGCTCTGAGTAAGGCTAATTCTATCTTTACCCAAAAGAAATAGGGCGATCGCTCATTCTCAGTTGCGATCGCTCTACCTATCCTACAAGTTATCGGGTTGAGGTTCCTCAGCCTGCAATTCTGGCATTGGAGAGGCTTCTGGTGAGGCGGGGAAATAGCGGCTGGGAATCTTAGGAGACGCCGTTGGTTGAATCAACGGGAGGGGGGTTGAAGCCGCTTCTGGGGTTATCTCCGGTTGGGGAGTGGGTAAAGACTCCTCAATGCTGGGTTCTGGGGAAGGTTCCGCTATTGGAGTTTCGACAATTTCCGGCAAAGTTGGAGCAGCACTAGGCGTCGGTAAAAGTCTGTTTTGCTCGCGTTTTTGCCGCAGCCGGTTCAAAAAGTTTCCCGGTGGGTTAGGTTCTGAAGCTGGCGTCGCTTCAGGCTGAGGCGTCTCGCTGGGTTGAACTTCAGGTAAGGGGAGTTCTACTTCCGGTTCCGGTGAAGGAGTTTCTAGCACTTCTGGCAGGCTAGGCGCAACTTCAGGTTGGCTAGGCAAAACCGTAGGTGCAGTTGATTTAGGTTGGCGGAAACGGTTAAACAAACCCGTCGGCTGAGGCGTCTCGCTGGGTTGAACTTCAGGTAAGGGGAGTTCTACTTCCGGTTCCGGTGAAGGAGTTTCTAGCACTTCTGGCAGGCTAGGCGCAACTTCAGGTTGGCTAGGCAAAACCGTAGGTGCGGTTGATTTGGGTTGGCGGAAACGGTTGAAGAAACTTGTAGGCTGAGGCGTCTCGCTGGGTTGAACTTCGGGTTCTGGGGACTCAACAATCTCCGGTAGGGTTGGGAAGGCTTTGGGAGTGGGAACCGGGGTGGGAACGACGGGAGATGGAGGTGCGGTGTAGCTGCGGTCTACAATACTGCGAACTTCGCTGGCCGATAGTTCGCCGCGCGTGAGTTTGGCTAGGGTGTCTTTGCCTCTGGGTTCGTAGGTGATGAGGCGGACGGTGTTGTTAAATTCGTTTTCGATGGGGTTGCCAAATTCGTCAAGCAGTTCGAGTTCTACCCAGTTTTTACCCGGTTTGAAGCCTTTGAGGTAAAGGGGTTGCCACTGGTCGATGATGAAGCTTTCGCCGTTGACGGTGGCGCGAATTTTCCAGTCTAGGATGTCGTCGTTGGGTTTTTCTTGAGCAACGAGGTGTAATGGGGCATTGGTGAGATAGTAGTCGAGCAGGATGGGTTCTGCGCCGTAGGTACCCACTGGACGGCTATAGGTGAGTAGCGGTTTTTTGAGTTCTGGGTCGTTATCTTGGGTTCTGGCAAAGATGTGGAAGGTGGTTTGAGCGTAAGCGCCTTCGTTTTTGAAGCTTTCGTGCCACGGACGCGAGGCAAAGGCTCGGATCGTGTGGGTTCCGGGTGATAAGTCTTCAAAAACTAGGGGTTGGCTGGTGTCGTAAACCGCTTTGTAGGGTTGATTGTCCAGAATGACGTGCAGGTGCGGCCCTAGACCCCATTTTTCATCTTTGAATAAGGGTAAGTCTTGGACTTGCAAGCGGACGCTGACGCTGGTGTCGGTGAGGACTTCGTTGAGTTGGGGACTGAGGATTTTGACTTGGGGTTGGTAAACCTCTAGGGTCTGTCGCAATTGTTGGATGACTTCCGGTGGGGAAACTTCAGCAATATTTTTTGCGGTTTGGGAGGTTGAATTGCTGGTTAGGGGAAGTCCTGGGGGAGCCTCGGCGCGATCGCCACAACTGACTGTCCCCAAGATTAACATCGCACTCAACAGGGATAACCCCAGTCGTCGAATCGTCCGCGATCGCCAATTGATACCAAACACGTCGATATACTCCTCAATGCTGCCTGTATCTTATCCAATGCTCTCAAGAATCATCATCCCAGACCTTTGAACCAGAGAAAACTCTATCTGCTCCCTGTAAGGATCTACGCCGTCGATTTTGCTGACAATTTCCCTTCAAATGGCAGTGTTTACATTGGCTTGTTATGTCGATTTGTAAACTTTATCAATAAATACTTGACTTTTGTCTTAACTCCTTCAAGTCCCTAAACCGTGCTATGGCTTGGCTTGGCAAATTTGAATTATTGTTAACCCCTTTCATTGCAAGGGAGACAAGTCCTATAATTCACAAACAGAACACCACTGCAACGGAATTCATCCCAAAACCTTAATTTCGCGATTAAGGGACTCAAGATGAACCTTGTTCGGAGGTTCTAAAGCCAGCGGTCGCACCCGTTATTTAAGTTACAAAACTAAATCTGGGTCTCATCAACTGAGTTTTACTAGACCGACTTGCCAAGAACCTCAACCCAAGAACACGGGCCGTCAGGCAACTGTGAAGTGGATTTAACCTTGTTCTTTCTCCAAAGACGATGCTTGTCTAATGAGAGGAGAGTCTCAATGACAACTACCCCACAGGGACAAGAGGGAAAAGCTAGGGTTGTTGTGGATAAGGACCCGGTTCCCACTTCTTTTGAAAGATGGGCAAAACCCGGACACTTTGACCGCACCCTGGCCAGAGGGCCCAAAACCACAACTTGGATTTGGAACCTTCACGCCACTGTCCACGATTTTGACAGTCACACCAGTGACTTAGAAGACGTTTCCCGCAAGATATTCAGCGCTCACTTCGGTCACTTAGCCGTGATCTTTATCTGGCTGAGTGGCGCATACTTCCACGGCGCTAAATTTTCCAATTACGAAGCTTGGCTGACCGATCCCACTCACATTAAGCCAAGCGCTCAGGTCGTCTGGCCAATTTTTGGTCAAGAAATTCTCAACGGTGACGTTGGAGGCGGCTTCCACGGTATTCAAATCACCTCTGGTTTGTTCCAACTGTGGCGTGCTTCCGGCATCACGAACAGCTTCCAACTGTACTGCACTGCTATTGGCGGCCTCGTCATGGCAGCATTGATGCTGTTCGCTGGCTGGTTCCACTATCACAAGCGCGCTCCCAAGCTGGAATGGTTCCAGAATGTGGAGTCGATGCTGAACCACCACCTCGCCGGACTTTTAGGTCTAGGTTGCTTGGGCTGGGCCGGACACCAAATTCACGTGTCTTTACCCATCAACAAGCTGCTCGACGCAGGTGTTGCCCCCAAAGACATCCCCCTGCCTCAAGAATTTATCCTCAATCCCAGCTTGATGAGCGAGCTGTATCCCAAAGTCAATTGGGGATTTTTCCAAGGCGTTATTCCCTTCTTTACCGGGAACTGGGGCGCTTATACCGACTTCCTGACCTTCAAAGGCGGTTTGAATCCGGTTACAGGTGGACTGTGGTTGTCTGACACCGCTCACCACCACTTAGCATTAGCCGTGCTATTCATCGTTGCGGGTCATATGTACCGCACGAACTGGGGCATTGGCCATAGCATCAAAACCATCTTAGAAAACCACAAAGGTCCCTTTACGGGCGAAGGCCATAAGGGTCTATATGAAATCCTGACCACTTCTTGGCACGCACAACTCGCGATTAACTTAGCGATGTTGGGTTCGCTCTCGATCATTGTGGCTCACCACATGTACGCCATGCCTCCCTATCCGTACATCGCGACGGATTATGCCACTCAGCTTTCGCTGTTCACCCACCACGTGTGGATCGGTGGCTTCCTAATCGTTGGAGCAGGCGCTCATGGGGCAATCTTCATGGTGCGCGATTACGACCCAGCCAAGAATGTTAACAACTTGCTGGATCGCGTGATTCGTCACCGGGATGCCATCATCTCCCATTTGAACTGGGTTTGCATGTTCTTAGGCTTCCACAGCTTCGGTCTGTACGTGCATAACGACACGATGCGAGCTTTCGGTCGTCCGATGGACATGTTCTCCGACACCGCAATTCAACTTCAACCTGTATTTGCCCAGTGGGTACAAAATATCCACGCGATCGCTCCCGGTAACACGGCTCCCAACGCGCTAGAACCTGCTAGCTATGCGTTTGGCGGCGGCGCTGTAGCGATTGGCGGCAAAGTGGCGATGATGCCGATCGCGCTAGGTACGGCGGACTTCATGATCCACCACATCCACGCCTTCACCATTCACGTCACCGTTCTGATTCTGCTCAAGGGCGTTCTGTTTGCCCGTAACTCTCGCTTAATTCCCGATAAAGCTAGCTTAGGCTTCCGCTTCCCCTGCGACGGTCCAGGTCGGGGCGGCACTTGCCAAGTCTCTGGTTGGGACCATGTTTTCTTGGGTCTGTTCTGGATGTACAACAGCTTATCGATTGTAATTTTCCACTTCAGTTGGAAGATGCAGTCAGATGTCTGGGGAACAGTATCGCCCGATGGCACGGTATCCCATATCACGGCGGGTAATTTTGCCCAAAGCGCAATTACCATTAACGGCTGGCTGCGCGACTTCCTGTGGGCGCAAGCTTCTCAGGTCATCACTTCCTACGGTTCGGCATTGTCTGCTTATGGCTTGCTGTTCCTGGGCGCTCACTTTGTTTGGGCATTTAGCTTGATGTTCCTGTTCAGCGGTCGCGGCTACTGGCAAGAACTGATCGAGTCCATTGTTTGGGCCCATAATAAATTAAAGGTTGCTCCATCAATTCAGCCTCGTGCATTGAGCATTATTCAAGGCCGGGCTGTTGGGGTGGCTCACTACCTCCTAGGAGGAATTGCCACAACCTGGGCATTCTTCCTGGCTCGAATCATTTCTGTAGGATGAGAGCGAGAAGGACTTAAAGATGGCAACAAAATTTCCCAAGTTTAGCCAAGACCTCGCTCAGGACCCGACGACACGTCGGCTATGGTACGGGATTGCCACAGCTCACGACTTTGAGAGCCACGATGGCATGACGGAAGAAAATCTTTACCAAAAGATTTTTGCTTCGCACTTCGGTCATCTAGCAATCATTTTCCTGTGGACTTCTGGCAACCTGTTCCATGTAGCCTGGCAAGGTAACTTTGAACAGTGGATTAAAGATCCGCTCAACGTCCGTCCCATTGCTCACGCGATTTGGGACCCCCAATTTGGGGCACCGGCAGTAGAAGCGTTCACCCAAGGCGGTGCTTCTAACCCGGTTAACATTACCTACTCTGGTATCTACCACTGGTGGTATACCATCGGGATGCGGACGAACGGCGACCTCTATCAAGGCGCTGTGTTCCTCCTGCTCCTGTCGGCAGTCTTCCTGTTCGCAGGTTGGTTGCACCTCCAGCCCAAGTTCCGTCCGAGCTTGTCCTGGTTCAAAAATGCTGAGTCTCGTCTGAACCACCACTTAGCTGGATTGTTCGGCGTCAGCTCTTTAGCGTGGACTGGACACTTAGTTCACGTGGCCATTCCTGAGTCTCGCGGACAGCACGTTGGCTGGGATAACTTCCTGTCTACGCTGCCTCACCCCGCAGGTCTGGCTCCTTTCTTTACCGGAAATTGGGGCGCTTATGCTCAAAACCCGGATTCTGCTAGCCATGTATTTGGTACGGCAGAAGGCGCAGGTACCGCGATTCTGACCTTCTTGGGCGGTTTCCATCCCCAAACCCAGTCTCTGTGGTTGACGGATATGGCTCACCACCACTTGGCGATCGCAGTCATCTTCATCATTGCGGGCCACATGTACCGGACGAACTTCGGTATCGGTCACAGCATCAAGGAGATGGTGAACTCGAAACAGCCTTTGTTTGGAATCAAAAACGAAGGTCAGTTCAACCTGCCTCACCAGGGGTTGTATGACACCATGAACAACTCCCTGCACTTCCAACTGGCGTTTGCGCTAGCAGCATTAGGGGTTATTACCTCTCTGGTTGCCCAGCACATGTACTCGCTGCCTCCTTACGCTTTCATGGCGAAGGACTTCACCACCCAAGCAGCGCTGTACACTCACCACCAGTACATTGCAGGCTTCATCATGGTGGGCGCGTTTGCTCACGGTGCGATTTTCCTCGTCCGCGACTACGATCCCGAACAAAACAAGGGCAACGTGTTAGACCGCGTTCTCCAGCATAAAGAAGCGATCATCTCGCACTTAAGCTGGGTGTCCTTATTCCTAGGCTTCCATACCCTAGGTCTGTACGTCCATAACGATGTTGTGGTTGCCTTCGGCACCCCTGAGAAGCAAATCTTGATTGAGCCTGTGTTTGCTCAATTCATCCAAGCGGCTCATGGTAAAGCCCTCTACGGCATGGATGTACTGCTGTCCAACCCGGATAGCATTGCGACCACTGCTTGGCCCAACTACGGTAACGTTTGGTTGCCCGGTTGGTTGGATGCCATCAACAGCGGTACCAACTCCTTATTCCTAACCATTGGTCCTGGCGATTTCTTGGTTCACCATGCGATCGCTCTCGGCCTGCACACCACCACCTTAATCTTGGTTAAAGGTGCGTTGGATGCTCGCGGCTCCAAGTTGATGCCCGACAAGAAAGACTTCGGCTATGCCTTCCCTTGCGATGGTCCTGGCCGTGGCGGTACTTGCGACATCTCCGCTTGGGACGCTTTCTACCTCGCCATGTTCTGGATGCTGAACACCATTGCTTGGTTAACCTTCTACTGGCACTGGAAGCACCTGGGCATTTGGCAAGGTAACGTGGCTCAGTTTAATGAGTCCTCGACCTACCTGATGGGTTGGTTCCGCGACTACCTGTGGCTGTATTCTTCACAGCTCATCAACGGGTACAACCCGTACGGCATGAATAACCTGGCTGTTTGGTCCTGGATGTTCCTCTTTGGACACCTGGTTTGGGCAACCGGCTTCATGTTCCTGATTAGCTGGCGCGGTTACTGGCAAGAGTTGATTGAAACTCTCGTCTGGGCGCACGAGCGCACGCCTCTGGCGAACCTGATTCGCTGGAAAGACAAGCCGGTTGCGATGTCGATCATTCAAGGTCGCGTAGTAGGTTTAGCTCACTTCACCGTTGGCTTTGTCCTCACCTATGCCGCCTTCGTGATTGCTTCAACAGCAGGTAAGTTTGGTTAACCTAAACCCTTAGCTTTAGGTCATTAGAAAAATCCCCTACCTTCGGGTGGGGGATTTTTGCATGGAAAATTACCGATCGATTGGGGTAAAGATAGTCTGGTCTGGAGGGTTGCTATAACATTTTTTAATCTATTAATGTTACTTCTGGGGAATTATCGGGAATCTTAAAAATGGTATTTCTCACAACGATCGCACGCGCGCGATCGCAGATACATTAGTGATACTCGATCTAGCTGTGTTTCCGGGTTAATGAAGATCGAAATCTGCCCGCTTAAGGCGAGTGGAATAGCATCTCAGGGAAGCATTCACTCATTAACCTTTGGGCGATGAATTCAGTCCGCTCTACCCATTGTTCAGGCTTATCTGTTCGCGTTCAGTAGATTTAGAGACAATCGCTTATGTCTATTCCTATAGCGTCAAAAGTTGTTAAAGCAAGACGCGACTATAACACTTGGGTAGCCACTGAAACCCTAGAAGACTATGCCTTACGCTTTACCCCAAAGTCTTTTAGAAAATGGTCGGAACTTCTGGTTGCCAATACTGCAATTGGGGGAATTTCCTTTTTAGCCCTAGAAGCCATTGGCGGTTCGCTTGCCATTAGCTACGGATTTGCGAATTCTTTTTGGGCAATTGTTATTGTTTCCATCATTATTTTTCTAGCCGGTTTACCCATCTGCTACTACGCCTCCGAATACAACATTGATATGGACTTGTTGACGCGAGGGGCAGGCTTTGGCTATCTCGGATCGACCATTACCTCCTTAATTTATGCCTCCTTTACCTTTATTTTCTTTGCCCTAGAAGCGGCAATCATGGCCCAGGCGCTAGAACTTTATTTTCACCTTCCCCTGTGGCTTGGGTATATTATTTGCTCCTTAATTATCATTCCCCTCGTCTTTTTTGGCGTCACCTTAATTAACCAGTTGCAATTTTGGACGCAGCCGATCTGGTTGATTTTGATGATTTCTCCCTATGTTTTTATTCTCTGTAAAGACCCTCAAGCCCTGCATCAATGGGTTAACTTTGCTGGAGAATCCCCTAGCGGCGCTAGCTTTAATCCCCTGCTGTTTGGTTCGGCGGCCACTGTTTCCTTTTCCTTAATTGCTCAGATTGGCGAACAAGTAGACTATTTGCGCTTTTTACCCGATCGACAGCCGGAAAACCGCCGTCAATGGTGGATCGCAGCCATTGCAGCCGGGCCGGGTTGGATTGTGTTGGGGGCAGCCAAACAACTGGGAGGGGCATTTCTGGCCGCTTTAGCCGTCAGCCAGGGCGTCAGTTTTGCCAAAGCGCACGAACCCATTCAGATGTACATTGTGGGGTTTGAATCGATTTTCAGTAACCCAGCCGTCGTTCTGGGCGTGGCTACCTTTTTTGTGATTGTTTCGCAAATTAAAATTAACGTCACCAACGCCTACGCCGGATCGCTGGCATGGTCTAACTTTTTTTCGCGCCTCACCCACTCTCACCCCGGACGAGTGGTTTGGCTCGTCTTTAACGTGGCGATCGCACTTTTGTTAATGGAATTGGGCGTTTTTGCCACCCTAGACGCCGTTCTCGGTCTTTACTCGAATATTGCGATCGCCTGGGTGGGGGCCTTAGTCGCCGATCTCGTCATTAACAAACCCCTCGGCTTTAGCCCCTCCTATATTGAATTTAAGCGCGCCTACCTTTACAACATTAACCCCGTGGGTTTCGGGTCAATGCTGGTGGCTTCTGCGATCGCGATCGCCGCTTTCTTGGGCGCATTTGGCAGCACCGCCCAAGCCTTCTCTTCCTTCATCGCCCTCGGCGTCGCCTTTATCCTCTCGCCTGTAATTGCGATCCTCACCCAAGGTAAATATTACATTGCCAGAGAAAACACCCACTTCCACGAAACCTCCGAAACTGCGATCGCGTGCGGTATTTGCTCGAACCTCTACGAACCGCAAGATATGGCCTATTGCCCAATCTACGATACCGCCATTTGTTCGCTGTGTTGCAGCCTAGATGCCCGCTGTCACGATAGCTGCAAGCCCAACCCACACCATCCTTGGGTTGCCCAACTGCAAACCCTGTATACTCAAAAAATCTCGCCTCACATCGGTCAGCGGCTGCTATCGTTCCTATTAATTTTCAGCAGCATTTCTGGGTTTATCGCCCTGGTGTTGTGGCTGTTTTACACCCAACAAATCGCCCCAGTGGTTGAAGCAACAGCCCAAGTGCAACTCAGCTTTTTCCAACTCTACGCCGTTTTTCTGGTACTAGTTGCGATCGCCTCCTGGTGGCTAGTCCTCAGCGAAGAAAGCCGCCAACTCGCCCAAGAAGAACTCGACAAACAAAACGGACAACTCCAACAAGAAATAGCCGAACGCCTAGCCGCCGAAACCGCCCTCCAAGCCCTCACCCAAGAACTAGAAGCCCGCGTCATCGCCCGTACCGCCGAACTCACCCAAGCCTTGCATCAACTCCAGCAAGCCCAAATTCATCTCGTCCAGAGCGAAAAACTAGCAACCCTCGGTCAACTCCTCGCCGGGGTCGCGCACGAAATCAATAACCCCGTCAGCTTTATTTTTGGCAACCTTAAATACGCAGAAGACTATAACACCGACCTGCTCAATCATCTCAGGCTTTATCAAAAACACTACCCCAACCCCGTCCCCGAAATTAGCGATCATGCAGAAGAAATCGATCTAGCCTATCTGATCGAAGACTTCCCCCATATGCTTTCTTCGATGAAAGTTGGAATCGACCGCATCGCCGCCTTAAGCGTTTCTCTCCGCAACTTTTATCGCTGCGATACCACCAACAAAGTAGCCTGCAATATTCACGAAGGCTTAGAAAGTACGCTCCTAATTTTGCAGCATCGCTTAAAAGCGAACCAGAAGCGATCGGCCATTCAGATTCTCAAAAATTATGGCGATTTATCCCCAGTTGAATGCTATCCCGGTCAACTGAATCAAGTCTTTATGAACCTGCTAGCCAATGCGATTGACGCCTTAGAAGAAGAACGCTCGCCCCTAGATACGCAAGGATTCCAACCGACCATTTCAATTTCTACAATCCTAGAACCGAATAAAGCCATTATTCAGATTGCCGATAATGGTAGCGGAATGCCTCCGGAGGTACAAGCGCGTTTATTTGAACCCTTGTTTACCACAAAACCTGTCGGTAAAGGAACTGGGTTAGGCTTATCCATCAGCCAGCAGATTATTTGCGAGAAACATGGTGGTTTCTTAAGCTGTCAATCGGTTTTGGGGGAAGGAACTGTGTTTAAAATTGAACTTCCAATTTGCTGATAGAAAACCCCAGGTATTCTTCAGCGGTGCCATAAAAAATCCCTACATAAAAGTAGGGATTGGCAATCCATCTTAGGAAAGATTTTTCCGAGGATTAAGCGTCACTTTCGATATAGATAAATAACAGTCCCATGACGACTAAAGGCATGAGCCAGCATACAACAGGAATCAAAATCCAAGGCAAGAAAGAAGCAGCGTAATCGCCTGTCATAAATGTTTCTTCCTATGTAAAATGACAACGTTCCAAGTGGATTTTACTGTAGCCCGCGTCCTAATTTGTAAGTTCTTAAAAGACTTAACAAAAGTTAGGAAGGATCTGAAGCTGCGGAGGTTCAGACACTCCACACCGTCAGACCCTCAGACACGATTGGCACAAGGTTCTCAATTGAGCAATCTCGCTCAAGTCTAACGATTGACTAATCCACGGAAAATCGCGTCTACAGCTTCAAAGTTTTCCAACAGGAAGTAAGCTACAAACGCGCCACCCGTACCACCGAGGAAGAATCCGCCGGTGAATTCGCTCCAGCCTTCGTCAGTTTTCAGACGGTCGGAGACTTTGGGGGTTAACCCTTGGGGGTTATCTTGTTCTTTAAAGGTAACGAAGCCGTAAGCGGACATCCCTGCCGTTGCAATCAAAATCAGAGCTACGGCGGAGATTAAAGCACCCAGGTTAGCCGCGCCTGGATAGTCGCGCAGGGGGCCAAATACGACCCAAGGGCCTAGCAAGAAGTAACCGTGGGCTAACCCAATCTCTAAGCCGCGCCGGAAGGGAGACAGTCCTTTGCGGTAAGCGGGAAGATTGCCAATAAAAGCTCGCGTAAAATCAGAATCCGAAATGGGGGTTGAAAGATGTCCAACAAACGGATCGCCGTCGTAGGGTTTTACGACTTCCATATTTCTTGGATCGGCCATAATTTATTATTCCTCGCGTTGTGAAACGATCGTGATGAACTTAAGCTCATATTTTACGCACGACCGGGGTATAACTTTACAGAATTCGGGGAGGGCTTTAGAAAAGTTCATTTTCAATCCCGCTGAACAGGGTAAAAGGGGATTTATATATTAATTTTTGTAAATAAACCATTAACAAATTGATGCAAATCTGCTGCTAATTTTTTAGCTCGCCTCCCGTATTTGCCAGCCAATAAATGATATGAATTGAGGAGTGATGTTGTCTGTTGAGGAAGGTTTACGGATGATTGTGTTTGTCTTGCTCGCTTTGCTTGTCGGCTTTTTGGCTGGCGTGGCGATCGCCTACCAACTCTTGGAAAGACGGCTTGGACAGCAACGCCGCGAGCATGTAGAACAGACTCGCCAAGCGATTGAAGAGTTGGAGAAAAAACACGAAACCCGGATGCGGCAAGCCATTGTCCCAATCCAGCAAGATTACGAAGCCCAACTCACCCAGTCCCAAAACGCGATCGCCGAATTGCAAAGCACCCAAGAAGCCCAGATTCAACAGGCGATTCAAGCCACGCGATCGCAATACGAAGCCGAACTTGCCCGCACCCAGCAAACCCTCGAACAAGTTAGAGCCGACTACGAACGGCAAATTCAAGAGCTACGCAGGGCGACAGATCGTCCGACTGATTTCCCAGAAGACAGCTATGAAGGACGAATGAGCGAGATTCAGCAACATCTGCGCGAGAAGCAGGAAACGCTTCCCGATCCGGATGCGCCCCCCATTCCAAGAGTCGAACGCAACCAAGCAGCCCTCGAAGCTATACTTCCTCAATCGCCCGTTG
This sequence comes from Desertifilum tharense IPPAS B-1220, assembly GCF_001746915.1. Classification (NCBI taxonomy): domain Bacteria; kingdom Bacillati; phylum Cyanobacteriota; class Cyanophyceae; order Desertifilales; family Desertifilaceae; genus Desertifilum; species Desertifilum tharense. The sequence continues at coordinate 11,904 of NZ_MJGC01000088.1, read as the reverse complement.
CTGAATCCGCCGATTTACTGAATCCTGAATGGGGTTCCATTTCCACCCCTCCAGAAGCCAGCTATGAAGGTCGAGTTGAGGAACTCGTGCAAAACCTGCGCCAGCAGTACGAAACCCTCCCCGATCCCGAAGAAACCGAAATTTCCAGAATCGATCGCAACCAGGCCGCTTTAGTCGCCGTTCTCCCCCAAGCGCCCGTTGTGGAATCCGCCGCGCTGATGAATCCCACGATCGCGCCGCCACAAGTCCCCATCTCCGAAACTCCCATTCTGCTCGTTCCCGAACAAACCGCAAACCTGCATCCTTACGAACTGTGCCAGCAGGTTTTAGGGTGGGGAGAAACCGGACAAGTGGGTAAGCTCTCCCAATTAATCAATTATGCCCGTCACGCCAGCCCCGACGTGCGCCAGTCGGTGGCGATCGCCCTAGGCAACCTCATGAAGCGCAACCGACTGCGTAGCAACAGCGATTTGCTGATTCCAATCTTGGGCAAACTCAGCCAAGACGCCAAGCCCAAAGTTCGCCAAGCTGCAATTATGGCCTTGGGTAGCATTCACTCCCCGCAAGCGCTTCCTTTTCTGCAACGCGCTTTAAGAGATCCCATCGGTTATGTTTCCCAGTCGGCTAGCATCGCCATTCGCCAACTAAAACTCGCACCCCTCAAGCCGCCAGTCCAGAATCCCCGGCTCAAACGCTAAGTCGGGCAATAGCTGCAAACCACTCGACCAGCCCCGCGCAACTGTTTAAAGTAGGTTTGCACGACGGCATCCCCGCGATCGCTCAACGGATCGATCGCGATCCCGTTGCGGCCTTGGGTTTTCCCTGAACTATGAAGATAGCGGCTTTCCCCCAAATATAGGGCGACGTGGGTTGCTTTTTCAGGCGTGCCAAAGAAAATCAAATCTCCCGGTTTCAACTCATCCAGCGAGACGGGTTCGGTAAAAGCTTCTTGCTGATAAGAATCTCTGGGCAGCCAGATCCCGACTGAGGCAAACGCCGCTTGCATTAACCCCGAACAATCATAATTCGGGCCAACCGTTCCGCCCCACAGATAGTAATTGGGCTGTTGCATTGCAGCTTGAGCAAACGCGATCGCCTCTGGTAGCTTCGCCTCAATCTCCGAACGCGATCGCGCCACCGCTTGATAGGGTGCTGTCGCTTCTGCCAACGTTTCAAGATCGCTTAGGGATAACCAACAGGGATAGTCATCTTCGCACAAGCGGACTTCAACCGCCGTTGCTTGGGGCGATCGCGCTAACTTGAGATGCCGTCCGGCGGCGGCTTGAGTTGCCAGCCTCTCGCACTCTGGAGAATCATAGAGATCGAGATTTCTTTGGCAAACATACTCCAGAGCGATCGCACTCTGAGACACTGAAGCAACAGATACCATAAGACCTTTTCTACCCAACAACGATGACCTTTTTCCGCAAAGACGAACAACTCCAACAATTGGGCGATCGCATTCTTGAAACCACCTGGGCTGAATTTCCCCAACTCGCCCGCAACCAAATTGCAATGACTTGGATTGTCTACGATCCGCCTGTCCCCGTCAACACGGGCGGCGCGCTATCCCCGGAAGAATTTTGGAAGCATCCCGTACGCGGTTACAGCTATCGCGGCGTTGAGCGAATTTACCCGGCCAGTATTGTCAAATTGTTTTATCTCGTGGCGGTGTACGAGTGGGTGGACAAAAACATGATTCAGCCTTCACCAGAACTCGAACGCGCCATCCGCGACATGATTGTCGATTCTAGCAATGATGCCACTGCCCTCGTCGTTGATGTGCTAACCGGAACCACAGGCGGCCCGGAACTGCCCCCCGCCCCCTTTGAAACCTGGAAGTCGCAGCGCAATATTGTCAACCGCTATCTCAAAACCTTGGGATGGGCGGAATTAGAAAGCACTAACGTTAACCAAAAGACCTGGGGAGATGGAGCTTACGGGCGCGAACGGGCATTTTTGGGTGAAATGATGGAAAACCGCAATATGCTGACCACAGACGCAACAGCCCGCCTCTTACACAGCATTATTGGGGGGGTTGCAGTCTCCTCCCAGGCGTCGCAGAAGATGATGGCGTTGATGAAGCGATCGCTCGATCCGGCGGTTCTGGAGAAAGATCCGGAAAATCAAGTCACCGGATTTTTTGGGCAAGGTTTACCCGAAAACGCCCAACTGTGGTCAAAAGCGGGGTTAACCTCACAAGTCCGCCACGATAGCGCCTATATTGAAATTCCCGGTTTGCAACCTTATTTACTGGTTGTATTTACAGAGGGAAAAACCCAGAGTAAAAATGAAGCTATCTTGCCTTTTGTTTCCCAACAGGTCGTTGGGGCAATGCAAGGTCTGCAAGGTTAAACCTATCGAGTCTGCGATCGATGGCGATCGCTATTAAATCCAATTGGTTGAGGAGTGATATGAGACACCTAACTCAGTTTTTACCCCTAAGCGCCGTGCTTGCTAGCCTTCTAGGGGGTAGCTTGTGTGCGATCGCGCAAGAGATTGAACCCTTAAGCCCAGAACTCAGTACAGTTGCAGAAACCGAGAGCGAACCTGCATCTTCAGAAACGGCCCAGATCCCCTTCCCCGGAACCAGCATCACGAACGCCGCCAGCCTCAGCGAACAACCCGCCTTTACCCCCGTTCCCGAACTGGCCCAACTTTCTGAAGTCAGGATCGCCCAAGGCGTCGAACCCAGACAGTTAAGCGGTGGAGTCAGCTACGTGGGGATCGGTGCCAATATTGGTGTAGGGGGCGATAGCGCCATCGGTCGTTTTGGCTTTGCAGCCGTAAGTAAAATTGGCTTTACCCAAAACCTTTCCGTCCGTCCTTCGCTAATCGTCAATAACCGGGTTAGCCTCTTAGTTCCCATCACCTATGACTTAATTGTGGGGCGGGAACCCTTCGATCCAGTTGCTTTTGCACCCTTTGTTGGGGGTGGCGTCGCCTTTGATTTTAGCGGTCGCGTCGGCCCCATGTTAACGGGTGGGGTAGATTTCCCCCTTACCCCCCAACTAACCGCTACCGGAAGCGCCAACGTTGCCTTCTTAGGCGATAGCACCAAGTTCGGTATCCTAGTGGGCGTTGGCTACAACTTCGGCGGTCTATTTGAACGTTAAGCCCCTTTAAAGCAAAATGCTTTTCAAGCGTGCTGAGTTGGAGTTACTATTTAACCCACTCAGCACTCTCTGCGAAAGCTAAATCAATAGCACTTTTGACTAAGCACTGTGTTCCCACTCGGAACTCGGAACTCGGAACTTGGCACTGTATTTCCCACTCAGCACTCTCTGCGAAAGCTAAATCAATAGCACTTTTGACTAAGCACTGTGTTCCCACTCGGAACTCGGGACTCGGAACTTGGCACTGTGTTCCTACTCAGCACTCTCTGCGAAAGCTAAAAAAACAGCACTTTTGACTAAGCACTGTATTTCCCACTCAGCACTCAGCACTTTCTACTCAGCACTTTTTTAGAACGGAGAGGGAGGGATTCGAACCCTCGGTACGGCCTAAACCGTACAACGGATTAGCAATCCGCCGCTTTCGACCACTCAGCCACCTCTCCTTGCGGCAGTAATCATAGATTATATCAGCCTTGAGTATGACCTGGCAACTGCCGACCGCACTTTTTTCTAAAGGCACTCTCCAGTTGGACTAAAGCCCCGTTTTTTCAGGTGTTCTGTCCAACTCCACTCTTCTAGGAAGAATTTTTTTGTCCAGTGATAGCCGAGACAATAAAGGTTGACTTTCTCGTCGGCCGTTAGGTTAAACTGGGTGGGGGTGACGCTCGCCTCTGTAATATCTAGATTAATCACCCGACCCTGATCGATTTCGCGCAGATGATAGCGATCGCGAGCATTCATCATCGTCCGAATCGTAGACGCAAACACATCTAAAGGGCCTTGAATCTCCGAAACCTGTCCGATTGTACTATCCACCAACCGAAAGCCAAAGGTCGGCCAGCGGGGCGCAGGAGCCACCGACTGTCCGGGGCGGGGTTGAACGTCGTAGATCCACAGGGGAAAATTGCTTAAAATTCCACCATCCACAATCCAAGAGTCGCCTAACCTTCCCGGTTCAAAGAAGAGCGGAATGCTCATCGAGAGGCGTACTGCTTCCGCCACGCTCATCTGTTCTGGGTATTGGAGTGCAGATTTGCTGAGGATTTGTTGGCGAAACTGCTTGTGGCGATCGCTCAAAGCAGGCGCATTCGGATCGAGCGCATCCGGTAAGACTAACATCTCCCCCCGGCTAATATCAGAAACCACCACCTTGAGTTGGCGATCGCTTTTAATCTTTTGAATGTCTTGAAAGCTGTGAATCCGCTGTTGTGCCAGAATTTGTTGTAACCAATTGCGGAAGGGTTCGGCGGAATATTGACCTAACTGCCTCGCCACCACCAAGCAGAAAAGCATCCGAAATGGCGATCGCAAATCGTTCCGGGGATCGCCATTGAAAATCAACGGACTCGTCTTGCGAGACAAGAATTTCATGTAATCAAAATTGCCCAGAATTTCCTCTAACTCAGTAATGGGTAAATTGGCAGCCAGAAGAGCCGCAGTAATTGCACCCGCAGAAGTTCCTGCTAATTTTTTCCACTGCAAACCCAAATCCGCACAACAGCGTAATGCGCCCACAAATGCTAGCCCGCGCATCCCTCCCCCTTCAAAAATTGCATCCGCATACAAGTGTCCTTCCCCGGTTGGAGAATGCATCTTTTGGAGGATGAACTGCCTTTCCTCCGAGGAAACCCGGATTCCTCGTTCATCCAGAAACCGCGTCAGCGCTAAATGAGTCATTGTTAATATCAGGAGTTATCAATGATGTAAAACCCCCAGGATTAGAGGCTTTTCCTCACAATTATCGAGGAAACGATCCCCAATTTCAATCAGATTGCCCCCTGATTCATTACCCCTGGTCTAACGAGTTTCTCACTTTTGATGGAGGGCAATCGACATAAATAAGATATAATAATCTTATTCAATAAGAAGGAGTGAGTGGTCGGTTATTCGCCCTATAATCGGGCCTTGTTGTACGACCTACCAATTCAATCGCGAAACTATGGTTGCTCAAAATCAACAACGGATTGCACTTATCTCTGTTCATGGAGATCCGGCAATTGAAATTGGCAAAGAAGAAGCAGGCGGACAAAATGTTTACGTTCGCCAAGTAGGCGAAGCCCTTGCCAAACAAGGGTGGCAAGTGGACATGTTTACTCGTAAAGCTAACGCCGCTGACGCCACGATTGTTGAACACAGTCCAGGTTGTCGAACGATTCGCTTAACCGCCGGGCCGGAAGCATTTGTCCCGCGCCAAGAAATCTTTGAATATTGCAGTACATTTGTTGAGGAATTTCTGAAATTCCAGAGAAAAGAAGGGCGACAATACGCCCTCATCCACACCAACTACTGGCTATCGGCGTGGGTGGGAATGGAACTCAAGAAAGTTCTAAATATTCCACAAGTCCATGTTTATCACTCGCTAGGGGCCGTTAAATACAAATCTATTTCAACGATTCCCCTGATTGCCACAACCCGCTTGAATACCGAGAAAGCGGTTCTCGAATCCGCAGAGCGGATCGTCGCCACCAGCCCGCAAGAAAAACAACACATGCGCGAACTGGTGTCCGCCAAAGGCAGCATCGATATTATTCCCTGCGGCACCGATATTCATCGCTTTGGGGCAATCTCCCGCGAAGCCGCCCGCGCTCAATTAGGCATTGCGCCCGATCGTCGTTTAGTCTTCTACGTCGGTCGTTTTGACCCCCGCAAAGGGATTGAAACGGTTGTTCGGGCGGTTGGACAGTCGCAACTACGGGGCGATGCGAACCTGCAACTGATTATCGGGGGGGGTTCTCGTCCGGGAGCCGCCGACGGCATCGAGCGCGATCGCATTGAAGGCATTGTAGACGAACTGGGCATGAGGGACTTTACCACCTTCCCCGGTCGCTTGGGCGATGAAGTATTACCCATGTATTACGCCGCCGCAGATGTCTGTGTCGTTCCCAGTCACTACGAACCCTTTGGGCTAGTGGCAATCGAAGCAATGGCCAGCGGTACCCCCGTTGTCGCCAGCGATGTCGGCGGACTGCAATTTACCGTCGTTCCTGAAGAAACCGGCTTACTCGCGCCTCCCCAAGATGAGGCCGCCTTTGCTCAAGCTATCGACCGGATCTTAATGAATTCCGAATGGCGATCGCAACTGGGTAAAGCCGCCCGAAAACGCGTTGAAGACAAATTTAGCTGGGCAGGTGTCGCCTCACAACTCAGCCACCTCTATCAACAACTGCTAGTCGAAAAACCAACCAAAACATTGGTCAATCAAGTCAGCGCCTAACAACCACAACTGGGGACTATTTACCCCTTTATTATTAAAGTTCCCCACGGTCAACAACCGGGGGATTTTTTTATGGGTTGATTAATAGTAATCACTTAAGAAAAGGCTTCTAAATTCATGTTGATATATGTTGGTGACGGTCGAGATGCAATCAAAAGAATTAATTTACCTTCTGGTTCTGGAGTATACACTTTTCACCACGATTGTATCCCAGGCATAGCTAACAATTTGGGTTTAGCAGATTGACCGAAGCTGTTTGGGTGCATCGCAAAGATGTTGGCAACTGCGAATCCGAATCTTTAGCCTACCCAATCCTAATTCTTGAGATATCCTGAGAATATAACTCGCAGCGAAGTTAGCAATATGAGCTTTGATTTCTCCACTGCCTCAGATGCGATTGCAAACCCGTTGAGCTATTTCTCCGATCGGGCTGAAGATTATGAGAAGTATCGCCCGATTTATCCTCCTTCAGCGATTGATACGATTTTGTCCGGCTTAGGTTCTTCCACTCCGTTAATTGCGGCTGATATTGGAGCAGGGACAGGAATTGGAGCGAGGTTGTTGGCAGATCGAGGTATTCGGGTTATGGCGATCGAACCCCATGCAGATATGCGAACGGCAGCTACCCCCCACGAACGAGTAGAGTATTTAACGGGCACTGCCGAACAAATTCCTTTGGAGACAGCTTCGATTGATTTAGTGACCTCGTTTCAAGCCTTTCATTGGTTTGATTTTGACAAGAGCCTTCAAGAGTTCCGCCGCATTCTCAAGCCGGGTGGACGTTTAGCATTGATATGGAGTTTTTGGGATCAAAGTGATGCTGTTTCCAAGCAGTACACTCGTTTAATTTATGAAGCATCCGAAGAGCAAGAGCCTCAATTGCTATCTCGAATCAACCCAGAAAAATGGTTGAAATCCCTACGTTATCAACTATTTTGGCAAGGATTATGGCTTCCCGACTTCACAAATTTTCAGCGACACGAGTTTACGTTTAATCAAAAATTAGATTTAGCTGGATCGATTGGTTTAGCTCGAAGTCAAGGATTTACTCCAGCGGGTGGTGCTGCTTTGGACAAACTTGTTTCAGAATTATCAGAATTTCACCATCGCGTTTGTGATGCTCAAGGTCAGATTCAGTTAACTTACTGCACCCGTTTGTATACGGCAACTTCACCGGGTTATGGGGGCTAGATTGAAGACGGATCGAGTGGGACGAAGCGAAAAATGTAGAGAATATTCGCAAACATCAAATTGATTTTTCAGATGTCATTGAGATGTTTGAAAGCCCTATGCTAATTGAGATTGACGATCGCGTTGATTATGGTGAAGATCGGTGGATCGGCATCGGATTTTTGCGAGACGGCGTAGCAGTTGTTGTTTGGACAGAACGACAGGGGGAAGTCATCCGAGTTATTTCAGCACGAAAGGCAAACCGATATGAGCGCAAACGATTCGAGCAATACCTCACGTACTAACTGGGCAGCTTTAGAGGCAATGACAGATGAGGAAATCGATTACTCTGACATTCCGCCTTTGACTGAGGAATTTTTTGAAAAAGCCACCTTGCGAATTCCTGCTGCTCAAGCCCATAAATTGATTCAACTAGATCCTGATGTAATGGCGTGGTTTCAGTCTCAAGGTGCAGAATACAAAACTCTGATAAACTCTGTGTTGCGTCGTTATATTGAGACTAATGGCGATCGCGCAAACTGATTTAACGACAGCGATATAACTGGGTTTGGTACCCATCCACGGAAGCGGTAATGGCGGAGTCTGCAACGCAATTTTGCGAGGCGAGTTCTACAGGAACCCAAAAATTAACCAACCACAAATCTAAGGGGCGGGGTAATTGAGTTAAGGCATCCTGCAACACTTGCTGAGGGGCTTGAGGATCTGAGATTTCGTGCGCTAGGAGAAATTGAGGGGGTTCGGAAACCTGCTGGCGTTCAACTTCCCAGGCAATTCCCATCATTTCCCCCACTTGAACGTGAGTGCGATGAGTTGTTGCGACTAGGATCGCTGCATCCGCTTCCCTCGCCGCCACCATCTGCGGAACGAATAGATCGGGGCGATAGTATTTTTGATAGCCTAAATTGCCCACTACGGTTAAGCTGCTGGCTAATCCCATGACGCCCACTAGGATAACCACCAGCTTGCCTGACATTCTGCAACGCGGGAGGCGGAACCACTGGCTGGTGAGTTTTGGCATCTTCCAGCACAAGGCTAAACAAGCACCCACTAATAGGATTACACCGGGAAAGTAGACGAAATTGTATCGCGCCCCGCGCGTTAAATCGATGCCGAAAAAATAGGTAATCCCTAAAAATAGGGCGATCGCACTCAGCACAAACCCGCCAAAGAGTTGAGTCATTCCCTGGGTAGCAGGCGATCGCCATAAGATTTTGAGCGCCCCTAGAAGCATGGGCAGCAACCACAAGAAGAACGAAATCATGATCGTGCCGGAAACCAAGACAACTGCGAGGTTATCGGCTTCCACGGGTAACAGCGAAATGGTGGTGAGCCAAGCCGCAATTAACTGAAAAATCGGTTGCAACCACTCAAAACCCGTGCGAGAATCTTGGGCGATCCAAGCGGTTAATTCGCTTCCTAAACCGTTACGCCACACCGGGAGCCAAATTAACCCGCCGACTCCAGACGCGATCGCCACACCTAACCATCGCTGCAACTCTAACAACTGCCACTTAGAACGCTGTTGCCAAACTAGGGGAACTAATGCCATTGCTTGGGCGGCTAGCGTCAGGGAAAAGAAATAATGCGTCGCAATTCCGATCCAGTTAATTGCCACCCAAACCCCCGCCAGAGTGAGGGGTAACGGTTGATGGCGGTAGAGATGGCGCACCGCAGAGGCGAGGCAAGCTAAGGAGGCGATCGCCAATAGAATAGACAGCGTGTAATGTCGCGCTTCTTGGGCGAGGAAGATGGCGTAGGGAGAAAGCGCGATCGCCATTGCACAAAATAGCGCCACCAACCGAGAGCGAAACGCCAACCACCCTAAACCAAACATTGCCGGAATAGACAGCGCCCCCAACAAGGCGGGTAAGAGGCGAGCCGCCATCAGCAAGCCATCTTGATCCTTTAGGGGGAACGCTTGCATCCACCAATGGGCTAAAACAAAATAGAGAGGAGGATGATTGCTTTCGCTTAAGAGGCGAGTGACGACATCGCTCGCTTGGGTTGCTGGATCGCTCTGTAAGGGTTGCATCAGCGCTGAGAGCGAAATGACTCGATCTAAAGGCACTGAAGTAAAGCCGTGCCCCAAGCTAAAAGCCATTGTAGAAAACTCGTCAGTCCACGGCGACTTTGCCGTCAATGCCATCAAGCGCAAGCTCAGTCCTAATATAAACCCACCGAACAGTAATAGGAGATCTAACCTTTTTTCTGCCTGTTGCCCCATCTTTTTTGAATTTCTAACGTTCACTTTTTGCCCCGAAGACAGGGTAGCTCGTGTTTTGAGCGTTCATCGAATCTAGTTTTTTTGAGGGAGACTTGCGTTTGATTACTGAATCCAGGCAGCACCGTGCATGGTTTTAGCTTAACAATAGGAAAAGGGCGCGATCGCTTTAGCGCAGACTAAGAGAGACAACCCCTCGATAAAATGAACTCAAGCCTGAGCCAAGCTCGATGGGAGCGATCGTTCTCCTAGGTTCGCTACAGACTAGCATAGCTAGGGTTGTAGTTCCTCAAAACCCAGCTTAGAGTAAATGGAATCAGCAGATGGTTAAAATTCTGGTGATTGAAGATGAGAATCCGGTTCGCAGAAATATCTTAGAATTCCTATTGAATGAGGGCTTCGACGCGATCGGCGCAGTCAATGGTTGCTTGGGAATCCAAATTGCCCAAGTTCAACCCCCAGACCTGATTGTCTGCGATATTATGATGGCGGGTGTCGATGGTTATGCCGTACTCGATACTTTACGAGCCGATCCTCGGACTTCTAGCATTCCGTTTATCTTCTTAACGGCAAAGTCCAATCGAGTCGATTTCCGTACTGGGATGGAAAAAGGGGCAGACGACTATATCACCAAGCCGTTTACCTGGGAAGAGTTAAAAGCGGCTATTACTACCCGTCTTGCCAAACAAACCAGCGTCTCTCAACTGCACGACAAAATCCAAGAACTCCAGCAACTCAATATTCTCAAAGATGAATTAATTAACAGCGTTTCCCACGATTTGCGGACGCCGCTGACGAATATGAAGATCGCCATCAAAATGCTGGCTCTCGCCACAACTCCAGAGCAAAAGCAGCGCTATCTCAATATTCTGCAAGCCGAGTGCGCCAGAGAAATCAATTTGGTGAATAACCTGCTAGACTTGCAACGCTTGGAGTCTCAAACCTATCGAATTTCTTTGCAGAGTGTTAATTTAGGGGAATGGTTGCCCAGCGCGATCGCTCCCTTTCAGTCAAGAAGCGGCGAATTGCGCCTCAAGTTCTGCGCCGACTGGGATCGAAGCATTCCCCCTTTGATTTCTGACCCTGATAGTCTAGAACGCATCCTGGCAGAATTGTTGAATAACGCCTGTAAATATACCCCTCAGCAAGGCGAAATTCAGTTAAACGTCTGCTACCTACCGCCCTCTCCCACCACTGCGGAAACGGAAGCCGCCCTATTTCGGGTGAGCAATAGTGCAGAAATCCCCTCAGCCGCGCTTCCCCATATCTTTGATAAATTTTATCGAGTCGCCGGAGCCGATTGTAGCAAGCAAGGCGGATCGGGCTTAGGACTCTCCCTGGTACAAAAATTAGTCGAACAACTGCATGGTTCGATTGTCGTCAGCAGCGAGTCGGGATGGACAACCTTTAGCGTGTATCTGCCTAACTTAACTCAACCCGGACTGGCTAGCCTCTCCTCAGCCGAGCGGAATTAGCGCTGCTGGCGCAGAGTTTCGGGTATGCCTACGGGGGATAAATTAGCGATCGCTCTGAGGTTTTGCGATCGCACCAACTCGATAAAGCTTAAACTAGGGCGTCCCTCAATCGCTGCTGCCGTTTCAATCGCCGATAAAAGGTGCGTCGCTGCATCTACCTTTGAGTAACCGCGCCGCTCGGCAACCCGCAACGCTGTTTCATCTGCTTCTAACTGTAACTGCAATTGCCGATTGTTGCGCCAAACCTGCCAAGCAGCGATCGCGCTTAAGCTTCCCGCCGTTACAATGCCCACCGCATCCCCTTGTAACACCTCGCTTGCCGTTCCGACTAACCCTGCTAGAGTCAACCCTTGATAAATATCTGGCTTAAACCAGCGTACCCCACACACCCAACTCACCACCTGTAACAGCAGTAAATCGCGCTCAGGACGGGATAAACGCTGCCACAGGTCAAAATTGATATAAATCGGGCGATACGGTTTCCAAGGGACAGGGAACGGCGCTGCGATCGCGCTCGCGTTCTCTGGCTTGCTCACCAGACGCGTCAACATCCGCCCAGAAGCAGGCATCAAGTCTAACAAGCGGCGAATTTCAGGATCGGGATTCATGGGGGAAGAAGGGAGTTGGGAGTTGGGGGTTGGGGGTTGGGGAAGAAGGGAGTTGGGAGTTGGGAGTTGGGGGTTGGGG
>NZ_MJGC01000087.1 GCF_001746915.1 Desertifilum tharense IPPAS B-1220 | reverse complement strand
ACTCAGCACTTTACACTCAGCACTCAGTCCCCCACTCAGCACTCAGCACTTTACACTCAGCACTCAGTCCCCCACTCAGCACTCAGCACTTTACACTCAGCACTCAGTCCCCCACTCAGCACACTGCTTCGCAGAAGCTAGCGCAACAGCACTTTACACTCAGCACTCAGTCCCCCACTCAGCACTCAGCACTTTACACTCAGCACTCAGTCCCCCACTCGGAACTCGGAACTCGGAACTTTGCACTCCTTCCCCCATCCTTGCCTTCCCCAACTTTTGGGCAAGTTACTTGATCTTCTGCTTAATGAACGTGACGATTTGGGTTAACTGCTTCTTCAGGCCGTCAATTTCAGCTTGCATTTTGGCAATTTTTTCGTTAAGGGCTTGAATTTCGGCTGCGGAAGCGCCAGCAGCAACAGGGGCAGCTTCTGCGGGGGTGGCGGCGGCGGCAGTCGGGGCGGCGGCCATTTGGGGACGCGGTTTGGTTGCCTTTTTCATGGCAGACTTGATCGCGTCAATCAGTTCTTTTTGTTCAAAGGGCTTTTTAATAAACTCAAAATATTCAAAAGGCTCGGTAATCTTCTCGCTGACTTCTTCAGCCCGTCCTGACATGACCACAAGGGGGATTTTCTGGAGGTCTTCACTGTTCTGAATGTGCTGGAAGACTTCGTAGCCGCTAATTTTGGGTAACAAGAAGTCCAGCATGATCAAGTTGGGATGCTCTTGACGGATGAAGTTAAGTCCTTCTTCCCCGTCTTTGGCTTCCAAAACTTCAAAATTTCCTTTTGGTAGCATATCCCGCACCATCCGCCGGATGACTCTGCTGTCATCAATAACCAGGATCTTGTGTGCCACGACTGACTCCTGTTTCTGGTAATTCTAAGGATTAAATTATAAATTGTAGGTTGTTGACGATGCCCCTGCTCAATCCTCAGTCCAAAAGATTGAGTCAAGACGAGCAACAGAAAACTACACTGAGATTAGCCTAATTTACAATGTTTTGCACTCCCTTGCCTCTACCGCTAGAGATTATTGACGGCTGAGTGTTATTGCAGTGATAGACGAAATTACAGGACGGCATGAAAAACTTGGAGTCGGATCGGGTTACTCGTCAGGCAGGTGGAGAAGGTCTACCGACGTGGTTAAAGCGCCCTATTGGGAAAGCGAGCGAGTTATCGACGGTGCAGCGGATTATTAAGCAGCGGCAAATTCATACGATTTGTGAGGAAGGGCGCTGTCCGAACCGGGGAGAATGTTATGCCAATCAAACGGCGACATTTTTGTTGATGGGGCCGGTTTGTACGCGTGCTTGTGGGTTTTGCCAGGTGGATAAGGGTCACGCACCGATGCCGCTTGACCCCCAGGAACCGCAGAAGGTGGCGGAGGCGGTGCAGTTGTTGGGGTTGCGCTATGTGGTGTTAACGTCGGTGGCGCGGGACGATCTGGCGGATCAAGGGGTGGGGGTGTTTGTGGCGACAATGGCGGCGATCCGGGAGGCGAACCGGGGGGTTCAAATTGAGGTGCTAACGCCGGATTTTCGGGGCGATCGCGATTTGGTTTCCCAGATTGTGGCAGCCAAGCCTGCGTGTTTTAATCATAATGTGGAGACGGTGCGCCGCTTAACGAATCCGGTGCGCCGGGGGGCGAAGTACGATCGCTCTTTGGCGGTGTTGCGGTGGGTAAAAGAACTCGATCCGAGCATTCCTACGAAGTCGGGGTTAATGTTGGGACATGGGGAAACCTGGGATGAGGTGGTGGAGACGATGCGAGATTTGCGGGCGGTACAGTGCGATCGCATTACCTTGGGGCAATATATGCAGCCGTCTTTGGAACATTTACCCGTGCGGGAATATTGGACCCCAGAAGCGTTTGAGGCGTTAGGGGCGATCGCGCGGGAGTTGGGGTTCTCTCACGTTCGTTCGGGGCCTTTGGTTCGCAGTTCCTATCATGCAGGAGAAGGATAACCCTCCTTTGTAAGACTAAAAGGGGATTTTTGCCAAGTCTTGATGAGACAAAAATCAATAATTGGGGTGGCCCCAAACAGGGTAAGATTCTGATATTTATTAAGGAAATCACATCCTAATTAGGAGGTTTATTACATGGCAGTGATTAGCCCTAACACCGATCGGCCCGTTCCCCCAACCACAAGACCCCCATATCCGTTCCGCACCTTTTGGTTTGGTCTGCTTTTAGCGGTTAACTTCTTGGTTGCGGCTTACTATTTCCATATTATTCAATAAGTTTTAAGCCATCATTTCTGTTGAAGTGCTGCTGAATCGATTCGACCAAGCAGCACTTATTTTTTGCCATCGGCTAGAATTTGGGGGATGGACAAAGAGAGGATCGATGTCTAGATCGTTGAGAATTGTTTCGCTGATCCCTAGTGCAACGGAAATTGTTGCGAGTTTAGGGTTAGCGGAGTGTTTGGTTGGGCGATCGCACGAATGCGACTACCCCATACCCGTTCAGAGTCTACCCGCTTGCACGCAGCCTCAGTTTAATCCCAGCGGATCGAGTGGCGAAATTCATCAACGGGTAACGGATGTTTTAGAGTCGGCGTTAAGCGTTTATCGGGTTGAAACGGACGTACTTCGGCAACTGCAACCGACGCATATTTTAACGCAGGATCAATGCGAGGTTTGTGCGTGTTCGCTAGCCGATGTGGAAGCGGCGGTGAAAGCGGCGATAGATTCGCAACCGCAAATTATTTCTTTGCAGCCGAATACGCTGGCGGAAGTTTGGGACGATATTGCCAAGGTGGCGCGCCAGTTGGGGGTGGATGCGTCGGAAGTGTTGGGTTTGCTGCAATCTCGCGTTAACCAAGTCGCAACACAGGCGCAGGCGCTAGCGTTTCATCCCACGGTTGCTTGTATTGAATGGGTAGAACCGCTGATGATTGCGGGGAATTGGATACCGGAGTTGGTGCAGCTTGCTGGAGGCCAACCCATTTTAGCAACCAGCGGACAGCATTCGCCGTGGGTAGACTGGCAAGCGTTGGTTGAGGCAGATCCCGATATTATTGTGTTAATGCCCTGTGGTTTTGATTTGACTCGCACTCGCCAAGATTTGGCACAACTGGCAGAGCGATCGCAGTGGCAGCAGTTAAAAGCGGTGCAACACAACCAAGTTTATGTAACGGATGGTAATGCTTTCTTTAATCGTCCGGGGCCTCGGTTGGTGGATTCGCTATGTATCCTCGCGGAGATCTTTCACCCGGAATCGTTCGCCTTGGGTTATCGGGGGATAGCTTGGGAGGCGGCTTAACGGTTGTCGCCTTCGTCGCTGAGAGTTAGCAGGCTGAGGCACAAGAGGGGAACGCTTGCGATCGCCACTAATCCTAAGAAGGCGATCGCGCGACTCAAGTTTAATACATAAGCACAACCGACTCGCACCCCGGCGAATAAGCGATCGCCAATCGGGGGAAGTACGTTAGTTTCGGGATAGTCGGGGGAGCTTACAGAATGGAGTGGTTCTAACATGGTGTTGCCCTCGTGTCTGTATACTATTTTACTTTCTTCAGTCGGGGATCGAAGAAGAGAGTCTCGCAAAATTATCATAATTGCAATGAAAATTAACAAATTAATGAATATTGTTTTCGCCAAGATGCCATTTTCTAGGAAGCATCTCCAGATCGCGATCGGGCTAGGCAAAGCTTAAGTCTATCTTTGCAGCCTTGACCCTCTAAAGCATCTCTCAATGGGGAGGTTGTTTATTAAAAAAGCTTCGTTCTTGAAAATATAAACCGAGAGATATCTCGACTGGAAAGCGCCTGGATCGCTGACGTAGAAGCACCACCAAGTCAATCTGCGAGACTTTTCTATCTCTATTATCGGTATTCTGATAAATTTGCTGAACCCCAGCCAATTTTCTTGATAAAACTTTAGATCGATCTCATTTAATTGCTGTGGAATTAACCGGATTTTCTCCGTAAAGAAAGTTTTATCCCAGAAAGCGATCGCCCTTCACTCTAAAGGTTTAATCCACTTTCGGCGAATCGTCCAGTCTAGCGTGAGGGCCGTCATCGCAAACAACCAAATATTCTCGACTCCCAAAATCGCCGCAGACCATAGGGTGGTGGGATCTTGCCATCCTACATCAAACTGTGCCAACCCGCGCGTCAAACCAAAAGCAAAAATCGCGCCTTGTTGCAAATGGGGATTGCGATCGCTGCGAATAATATAACGATAAGCCACACCAAACAAAAAACCCGTCGATAGCGCGATCGCGCTACTGACGAGTAACCTTAAATCGCTGTTAATCTGTAAAGCCGTCAAATTAACAAAGCGTTTGGCAAGCAACCCGTGATTGATAATCGTCACAATGGCGAATGCCACGGTAAAACAGCCAGCCGCAACCAAACCCGATTTTAGCGATTCTATCCGTTCTACCCTCAAATTCATTAAACTTCTGCCAAGCCGCTAGTCAGGAACAATCGTCACCGACAAAATTTTATCGCCTTGGCGAATCGCATTCACCACATCCATATTCTCAGTTTTGCCAAAAACCGTATGTTTGCCATCTAAATGCGATTGGGGAGAATGGCAGATAAAGAACTGGCTTCCCCCCGTATCTCGACCCGCATGAGCCATTGACAAACTACCCGCAATGTGCTTGTTGGGGTTGATTTCGCACTTAATCGTATAACCCGGTCCTCCGGTTCCCGTTCCTTGAGGACATCCGCCTTGAATCACAAAATTAGGGATGACCCGATGGAAAGTCAAACCATTATAAAAACCCTTTTCGGATAAATCGACAAAATTCTTCACCGTGTTGGGGGCATCTTGTTCAAACAATTCTAGATTAATCGTGCCCTTATCGGTTTCCATGATTGCGCGAGTCATAACATCTCCTTTTTCCTGGATCGCTTTTACCCCATAGCACTCGATCTGCCTTGAGGTGCAACTACTTATCATAGCGTCCAAATCGAGCGCTAATTCTCCAACGGCGCTGCGGGTGACTCGCGCAAGGTTAGTTCCTGCTGCTTCATCGCCGCCAGGAGTTCGGCATTTTGCAAAATAACGCCAACCTGATTATTAAAGATTTGCAGATACCGCTGGTCGCTACTATCAAAACTTGCCTGGAAGCATTCCGGAACCGCTTCGCCGCAAACAGCTTTAGCATCCACATCGCTGAACTTCTTCTTATTCACCAGTTGCGTCACCCCAATTAACTCGCCATCGGGGTTCCAAACCGGCATACACAACAGGCTGCAAGTCCGATATCCTGTTTTGAGATCGGTTTGCTTGGCGGTTTGCGAGTCGGGGTAGTCGTACAAATCAAAGGGGATATTGAGGGGGATACCCAGATCCGCAACTTGTCCGGCGTAACCTTGACCGATCTCTAGGGTCAGTTTAAAGGATTGTCCGTTATTAGAGTTAATTTCCGTCCAAAGCTGCCGCGTATTGCGGTCTAATAACCACAGGGTACCGCGATCGGCGTTCATCAGGTCTTTGGCGGCGTGCATCACCCGGTTAAGAATTTCTTTCTGTTCTAGGCTGCTTTGCGAGACGGAACGGGTGGCGGCCATTAGGGCGGCGGCAACGCGTTGACCTCTGGAGGTTTTATGATAGGAACGGAAGCTTTCTAAAATCATCCGAATTAAAGGTGCATTGGCGGCAAAGCGTTCCTCATCTTCGGCGGTGAAGCCAAGACGATCGATGCGATCGCCTAAAGGAGCATTGCGATCGCTAAACCGTTTTAATTTATTAATAGACTGGACAACCGCGACGAGATCCCCCCGTTCATTAATCAGCGGCAGCGCCAACATGGTGTAGGTGCGATAATGATGCTTGCGATCTTGTTCTTTGGCCGTTACAGAACGCGGATCGTCATAGAAATCGTAGGGAATGTTGATCAGTTTCTGATTTTGCGCCACTTCCCCTACAATTCCCTTATCGGCGGGAACGCGAATTTCTAAAGCGCGATCGCCTTCAGCTTCTGCAATAATTGACCAAAACTCATTTCTTTCTTCATCTAATAAAAAGATGGTCGTGCGATCGGCATTTAAGGAGGCCCCCATTTTTAAAGTAATCGATCGCAAAGTCGTATCTAAAATTTCATCAAATCCCTGACCGTCCATCACCTGGTTCAGCATGGCGAGGGTTTTGGTGACAACATTTTGCGGCTGATTCTCGGCTTGTTGTTTAATGGCAGCAAATTGTCTAGCATTTTGTAGCGCTACCCCCACTTGGGAGTTAAAAATTTGCATATACTTTTGACTATTGCTGTCGAAGCTATCGGCAAAGCATTCGGGTGCTTCGGGCCAATCTTCAGGATCGTAGGGGGGAAAATCTCCCTGTTTGCGCTTATTCACTAGCTGAGTAACGCCTAAGAGTTCGCCGTCGGGACTCCAGACTGGCATACAGAGTAAACTACAGGTGCGATATCCCGTTTTGAGGTCAGTTTTCTTAGAAGTTTCTGATTCGGGATGTTGATATAAATCGAAGGAGATATTTAACGGTTCAGCGGTGGCTGCAACTTTGCCTGCAAAACCTTGACCAACTTGTACGCGCAGTTCCCGAAGGCTACCATCTTCAAAGGCAATTTTAGTCCAGAGTTCGTTGGCTTCTTCATCGAGTAACCAGAGAGTGCTGCGATCGGCGTTCATGAGTTTTTTGGCAGCTTCCATCACCCGCGCGATAATTTCATCGGAGTCTAAGCTACTTTGAGAAACGGAACGCGTCGCTTCGGTTAAGGCTTCGGAAGCTTGCAATCTTTGGGTGAGTTTGTAACAGGCTTGGCAGCGTTCGAGGATGCGCTGTAAGGCGGGTGCATAGTTGTTGAATTTACGGCGATCGCTCTCAGCAAAGCCTTGCGTATCAATCCGTTCGGCAATGGGGAGGGTGACGTTGGTGCAAGGGTTGAGTTTATTGACGAGTTGCACAAAGGCGAATACTTCTTCGCGATCGTTCAGCAAGGGTAAGGTGAGTTCGTTATAGGTTTTATATCCAGTTCGTTGGTCTTGTTCTTCGGCAACAATTTCAAACCAACCCTCAAAATAGGTGACAGGTAAGCTAACTGTTTTTTTGTAGATGGTGACTCGACCTGCGGTAGAATTATTGGCTAAAATTTGGATTTTAGTTGAGCTATTAGTATGCGTTCGTGCTATAATTGACCATAGCTCATTACTCTCTTTGTCGATAAAGAAAATTGAAACGCGATCGGCTTTTAAGAGTTCGCCCAATTTCATCACAATTGAGCCAAGAATCTCGTAAAGAATATCGTCAAAATCTTTATCTTCCATCCCGCCCAACATCGCCAGCAGTTTTTGCTCTTGTTCTGCAACTAATTGGCGGAAATCCGGTTGCATAGCCGACAGCGATTTAGCAATCCACTGGGTGTTAAAGATAGTTGAATAAATCCGATTATAAATTTTCAGCTTTCCAGCTTGTTTCACCACTAAGCCAGATAGCCTCAGTTCCATTTGCTGGCGACTTTCATCGGAAGGAATTTCACCGCACTGGAGAATTTGTTGATAGAGTTGTAATAAAGATTCGCTGCGAGGCCCCATTCGCAAAACGCGATCGCGAATTGTTTTGAGGTGAGGCGGTTCGTCTTGAGCCTCCCAGTTATCAATTAAGTAGGTTTTGACCCATTGCACGATATCGGCTTCGAGGAGACTCTTCTGCTCTCCATTGAAATTTGCCTCAGCGCGATCGGCTACAATTTTACACAATTTTTGGGTTAAAAAGGGTTGTCCGCCCGTCCATTCTAAGATTTCAGCAATCACCGCTTCCGGATGCTGAACCTTATCAACCAACCCATCTACTAAAGGTTGAACCTCATCGGCTTTAAACCCATGTAACTCAATAGCGCGACCAATATTAAAAGGCGTGCAATTCTTATCTTGAATTAAATCTGAGGGAGTAGCCACGCCAAATAACGCAAACGTAATCCGTTCGTATTCATGACAGGCGCGAATAAACGCAAAAAAATCATCCGTGCGGAAATTAACGCTGAGGATGCTATCAATTTCATCAATAAAAATCGCAACTTTACCAGAAATCACCTCTAAAATGAGTTCAATCAGTTCGCTGAGGCGTTGAACGGGGGGCAAAAATTCGCGATCGCACAACCAAGCTCTGAGGTTAAGATCGAGCTTAAAACTGGTGACAAGTCGCCGCATCACCCCTGCATACCACTGATCTGGGGTAATATCCTGAGAACCAATTTTGGTTAAATCAATCGCCGCACAAGCAACCCCCTCCGCTTGCAGTCGATGCATGGTACGCACGCGCAAGCTCGTTTTTCCCATTTGGCGAGAGTTGAGGACGTAACAAAACTCTCCCGCCTTTAAACCTTGATATAAATCTCGATCCGCCTGTCGAACGACATAACTAGGCGAGTCTAAAGGTAAATGTCCGCCGACCTTATAAGCGTAGGTATACGTGGAATCGGATTCTAACATAAAGGTTTTCAGTTCCCGCATCCCCTGAATAGATTGAGTTGTAGACCCTACCTCACATAGCCTCTGCGTAGGCGATCGCGCTAACTTTCCATCATAGTCAGAATTTTTTACGGCACAAGCGGGAGGCGATCGCCAAAATAAGTCCGATACAACTCAAACCGAGGCGTCACCTGATTTCCCTGTAAATGAACCAACCCCAAACTATGTAACTTAAAGGCTAGCACCGATTCCAACTCCACCGGATCGTTTTGCGCCACCACCTGAGCAAACGCCTGCGCCAATTCGGGGTATTGTTGTAAATTCCACAAATGTCGCCGCAGGTGATCGCTGTAAATTCCGGCTTCCGTAGAGGCGGTATCCACCAAGACATCTAGCGTTAATTCCTGTTGAGCAATATAGTATAGCGCCACCCGCACTAAATAGGGATGTCCTCCCACCAGCCGCATCAATTGCTCAATCTCAGGCACTTCCCAGTGAAGACCATGCCGTTGAACTAAATCGCTGACTTGCTCAACCGTAAACTCTGTTAGCTCAATCGGCAACCCCACATTAAAGGGAGATTGATTCACATCCAGCGGGATATACACCTCCGTCGAGTGAACCACCACCAAGCGTAACTTATCCCATAAATCGCTATCGCGATCGCCATAGGCGGCTTCCTCATACCAAGCGCGCAGCAACCCAAAAAAATCATCCGCAATCTTAGGATGCTGAAAAACTCGATCCACCTCATCTAACCCCAAAGCCAGCGGCGTGTCTGCCTCCGGCAAAATACAATCTTCAAAATACGCCGTACAGTTATCCTTACTCCCGTAAGTATCCGTCCAAAACTCATCCACCGACTCCGACAGGCGCAACTTCCGCGCAATTCGCGTACAAAACCACCGCAGCAACTCATTGAGATTGGCAAAAACCGACTTATCCGCATGTTGAAAACTCAACGGTACCGTGCGATAGCCTTGCTCGCGAGCCGTTGCCAAAATCCGCGCCATCAGTGACGTTTTCCCCATCTGACGCGGTGCTTTTAGGCGAATTAATGCACCCGGTTTCAGAATTTCTCGGTGACACTGGAGATCGATTTGCATCCGTTCGACATAAAAAGCCGACGCTAACCGCACTTGACCTTTGGGTAATTCCGGTTCGGCGACTGGAAGCGGCGGATCGAGCGCTGGCAGCGTCACGGGATGGTTTTTAGGCAGCGCTATCTCTTCTTCCTCGCCTCCCCACTCAGCTTGAGTCCACAAGGCATTTCCCGCCAGAATATTGAGGAATTCTTGAATAATTGCGCTGGTATCTGCGGTGGATTTCCATTCGCGTTGACCTGTTCCTCTCAAATAGCTGCGTAAATCGTGATTGAGCGGTACAGTCAGCGGACAATTCACCCGAATGGTCAAAATGGCGGGTTTATTAGGATAGCGGGTATCTCGCAATTCTTTAACTTGGCGCAACTCTTCGATCAGCATTTCGCTCATCGCCGCCGTGGGAGACAGCAGCAACAAAAAATAATCGCTTTGCTGCAATTCTGCATCAATTTGCTTTAACCAGTCGGTTTCTCGTTGGGGGTGATGAACCGATGGGAGTTCGCGGACATTGGCCATAAATGCGCGATGACCCGCAGTTTGAATGGCTTCGCCAAGCTGTACCGCCAAACTCAAATCCGGTTCTTGAGGACAATAGCTAATAAAGACTCGTTTTTTCAAGGCTCGTTCAATTGCACCCTTAATCTTTTTTTTGCTCACTTTCTCGCCCAGGGCTTGAGAAAGTTTTTGCCATAACTTATAACCGACATATTTTTCAATATACTCGGCATTAGTTGGATAAATTTTTTCGTAGGTTTGTCCCTGCCAAGAGCCAATAAAGACTTGTCTTTCTAAATCATTGAGATGCTTTCCCGTCTTAGCATAAAGGAGATTATCTACAAACTCCAAAGCATCTTTAACATCCATATATTTGACACACTTCAAAGGTAATCTTGCGAAATTGTCTGTCTATCGGTTCTGGGGAAAGTTTAGCGACGGAAGTTCTGTAATTCTCCGAGTTGACTAATATTGTAGTTTGCCCTGTCCCTGCACCCGTGACGGAGATCGCAGACACCAATCTGCTTGGTTGCTAGCTGAGGTTGCCTTGCTAATCCGTAATTCTATCGAGAATAAAGCCGAAAAGCACCCTAAATTGAAGTTTGGCGATCGCGCCGATTGCTGGCACCCACTTGAGGTTTCATGAGGTTTTATGAGTTTTTTATAGCAGACGGCGCTCCAGATTTTTAAGCAAGCAGTCGCATCTTCAAATAAACTTCAAAATATCTGAGCTTTTCTGGTTCCAATTTTGGCCGTCATGAACCAAACTGTTGTTATGGGTTTCCCGATCCTTCAAGTTTTCGGCTAGGAAAAATGAGTAAGTTAGTCACTCCCGCCAATCAACAAGCACTGCAAAAAGGATTTGCACTTCATGAGTTTGAGAGTTCATCGACTCAAAACATCAGGGGACAAGAGATGACCAATCTCACGCAACTTGCAATTAACGCCTGTGTCGAAAGCCTGAAAATTGGGTATTGTCAACTCTATGGAACCCCGCTAGGCTTAGACGACTCGCCAAAATCCGACTATATCGAAATCGTCGCCGCAGTTGCCAACCTCGCCCTCAGCGAAATTGCGGGTAGCGATGCGCTATACCACGATGTCGAACACACCATCCTCGTGACGCTGGTGGGACAGGAAATTCTTCGCGGGAAGCATCAATGCGAGGGAAATGTCAGCCAGGAAGACTGGTTGCACGCACTGATAGCGCTTCTGTGCCATGATGTGGGGTATGTTAAAGGCGTCTGCCAGCAAGATCAGGCCCAAACCCGATATTTTGCCACAGCGACTCCCCAAGGGATGGTGCAGCTTCCCCCCGGCGCAACCGATGCCAGCCTCACGCCTTATCATGTCGATCGCAGCAAGCAATTTGTAATCGAACGCCTAATTGAGTGCCCTTGGCTCGATCTGCAACGACTGCAAGCCTATATTGAGCTAACGCGCTTTCCGGTACCCGCTGGCGAAGCCCACCAGGATACGGAAAATTACCCCGGTTTAATTCGGGCGGCAGATCTAATTGGACAACTTGCCGATCCGCGCTACCTGCAAAAGTTGCCCGCTTTATTCCACGAATTTGAAGAAAATGGTACCAATCGCTGTTTAGGCTATCACCATCCTGGGGAGTTGCGAGCCGGTTATCCTAATTTCTTTAAAAAAGTCGTTTGTCCCTACATCCAGCCCGCGCTACAGTACCTGAACCAAACCGCAGGCGGCCGCCAGATTGTCGAGCAACTGTATCGGAATGTTGCGGTGGTTGAACAAGAGTTACAAATGGGGACGGATTTGCTCAAAGAGCAGCCCGCACCCGCAAATCGACCGAATGGGGGTGAGTTCGACAAGGGGGACTGGTTGCAATTATTGTATTCAGGTCAGACGATTCGCTTAAGACAAACTTGTCACTAAGGGCAGTTTCAGCCTGAATGGGTAGCATGGGAAAGATGAATGGTTGCTAGCTCAATCAGATCGTCACTTCATTGAATATACGAGGCACGCAGGATCATGAAATCTAAACTCCTATTTGCGATCGCAGCCGCTACCCTTCCCCTGGGTGGTGGGTTATCCGTCAGTGCGAACCCCGCACCCCCCGTTCGTCCTCTGGTTTCTCAGCAACCCACTTCAGCGAACTGGCAAGAATTTGCCTCTAATGACGGTAAATTTGCGGTTTTAATGCCAGGAGTACCCGAAGCCGATAGCAAAACCGATCCGAATGGTAATGTCAACCATTCGTTTATGTTGGCATTGGATGAGGAGTTGTACCTGATTAATTATTTTGATTTCCCCGAAGGCTTTAGCGCCGATTCTGCCCAAGTGCGGGAACTCCTCGATACGCTTCCCAACTCTTTTGCTCAAGGTGCCTCCGCTCGCTTAGTCGGCGATCGCAATATTACCCTAGACGGCCACCCCGGTAAGGAATTTCAATTCGCCTTAGCCAACGAACAAGCGCCTCCCGGAATTGGTCGGTTGTATCTGGTGGATCGACGCATCTATTTGGCGATCGCCATGACACCCCAGTCGCAAAAAGCCCAGCGCTTTTTAGAATCGTTCCGCATCCTCTCCTAGAACCGCGCCAAAAAAAAAGGCTAATCGTTTCAATCGATTAGCCTTAACCCTGCAATGCTTGAATTTTCAAGTTTTATCCAGGCGGGAATGCTTTAAGCCAATGTTTCTGGGCAATATCCTAAGCCCATGACAAACTGCTTGCGAAACTCTTCAACTTCCCCGCATTCTGGATTGCCATGAGACACAACAGCCACCTGGTAGCGGCGCATCACATCAATGGGGGATTGACCCGTTTCTAAGCTCCACAACGCCATTTGCACGCGAATTTCCGGTTGATAGGGGAAACCTAGCTCGTTTAAGAAGGCGCGAAAATCTCCATCGTCTTGAGGCTCTAAAGGCTCATTCAGTTTAATTTTGATCACCCAGCCATCAATTTGATGAATCACTGTAACAAAAGCTACTGACGACCGGAGTGTTGTAGCGTGCAAATGTTCAATGATTCTAAGCGTGAGGCTGGCATTCGCCAAATAATAAATATATTGCATCTACTGTCCTTGGAAACCAAGCAAGCGCTACATCTCTATTCTCACGAACTCGCCCCGATTTCACTAGGGGAAAAGCCCCCGATATTATATGGGGAGTTTCCCCCAAAATCCCCCTAGGTTCTAGCGGTCTTCCCAGAACTCGATTAACATAGCGAAACACTCTTAAGAAAAAGTAAAATTCGGACTTAAAAATTAGAAATGTGCCCTGTTGATTTTGATTCAGCGCCCTCCTTCTCAACTGACCCGAACAGTGGAGAAATTGACCGAAATTTGAACGCCTATGATTACGAACTCCCGCTTGAAAGAATCGCTCAAAACCCGGTTAACCCAAGAGATCGTTCTCGCTTGCTAGTGGTCGATTCCCCCACCCAGCATCAGCATCGTCTGTTTTGCGATCTGCCGGAACTCTTGCAGCCCGGTGACTTATTGGTTCTCAACAATACGCGCGTGCTTCCGGCTCGCCTGTATGGTTGTAAGTCTACTGGGGCCCCGGTTGAAGTGCTATTGCTGGAGCGACAGCAAAACCGCACTTGGCTAGCCCTCGTCAAACCGGGAAGACGGGTTAAAATTGGTGCCCAACTGATTTTTCATCCCCTCGATTCCGATGGGGGAGATCCCCTATGCGCCAAAGTGATTGCCAGGGATGACGCCACTGGGGGACGCCTGCTAGAGTTTGACATCCCAGAAGGCGAATCGTTAGAAGCGCGGCTCGATCGCTATGGTCGCGTCCCCCTTCCTCCTTATATCACCGAGTCTGAAGCCTTACCGGAACAATATCAAACGGTTTACGCCCAACAACCGGGTTCAGCCGCCGCCCCAACCGCCGGATTGCACTTTACCCCAGAATTGTTGCAACGCTTGCAAGAACGCCAAATTGAGACCGCCTACGTGACTTTACATGTGGGGGTTGGGACGTTTCGCCCGGTGGAGGTGGAGGATATTACCCAACACACCATGCACAGCGAATGGTTGGAAGTTTCGCCGGAGGTGGTGGAGAAAATCCAGCAAACCCAAGCTAAAGGCGGGCGCGTGATTGCGGTAGGGACAACAGCGGTTCGCGCTTTAGAAGGAACCGCCGCCGTCGCCCAACAACAGGGGGAATCTACCCCCCTTGTCGCCCATGAGGGAAAGACCAATTTATTCATCTACCCTGGCTACCAGTGGCAGGTGGTGGATGGGTTGATTACCAATTTTCATTTACCGCGATCGAGTTTGTTAATGCTGGTGAGTGCGTTGATTGGGCGTCAGCGCTTGTTGGATTTGTATGCGGAGGCGATCGCGCAGGAGTATCGCTTTTACTCCTTTGGCGATGCCATGTTGATTTTGCCGGACGCTAGACAATATTGGGGAAAAACAGACTAATATATCCACGTAACCCGCAAAGCAAGTGAACTCATGGTCAAACGTGCAAATCTTCGTCTCGTTTCTCAGTGGTCGCAACAAATTGGGGTAGTCGCTGCAACGGTCTTGTGTGGCGTTGCTTTCGGATCGCCTGCGGTTTTGGCCAACCCTCCCGTTCAGACCCCTTTAGAGTCACGCACCTCTGCTCAACGAGGGCTGCAAATTGATGCGAAACAGGCTGAGGAACATTACAAGCTCGGCGTAGAATTGCAACAACAGGGGCAAATTCCCCAGGCGATCGCCGAATATCGCCAAGCCCTGCAATATAATCCTCAACTCGCCGCCGCCTACGTTAATCTAGGGGCGGCTTTGGCTAATCAGGGAAACATTGATGCGGCGATTGAATCCTACGAGGAAGCAATTCGCATCGATCCAGATATGGCTGAGGCGCATTTCAATTTGGGTAATGCTTTGATTACCCAAAACCAAATGGCAGATGCGATCGCGCAATATCGCGAAGCCATCCGTCTCAAACCCGATTATGCCAAAGCCCATTACAACCTAGGTAACGCTCTAGCTTCTGAAAAACAACGGGAAGAAGCAATGGTTTCTTGGCAAGAAGCCATTAAAATCAATCCAGAGTTTGCAGAGGCACACGCCAATCTCGGACTGGCTCTCTATCAAAGCGGTCAGCGTCAAGCCGCGATCGCCTCTTTTATCACAGCCAGAGATTTATTCCGCGTTCAAGGGAATACCCAACAAGCGGACCGTTTAGACCAAGTTTTGCAAAAACTCACGACTAGCCGCCCCGCCGTGGGTTGAATTACAGAAGCTCAGGGTGCGTTCAACAACTGCAACGCACCTGTTGAACTTGAATTGCGATCGCTCTCAACAATACACGGCCCCAGACCCCAAACTATTTTCAAAAGCCTGCTGGATCTGCAATACAGCGGTTGAGTACATCTCTAATAAGCATTAAGCCGATTTCCTCTCAGAAGCTCTATCCTAATCTCGATTAAACTTAAATCCTTGTCTGGCATACCCCGACCGGGTTTTAAGGGACTAGGCGATCGCATCAACAGAGAATTCTCATGGCTAGCGTTATCTTCTTTGAAAAGCCCGGATGTATCAATAACACCAAACAAAAAGCGCTCCTCCAATCAGCAGGCCATCAGGTAGAAGCCCGCAATCTCCTGAGCGAACCCTGGAGAGTCGCCACACTCCGTCCCTTCTTTGGCGATTTACCCGTAGCCGAGTGGTTTAACCGAACGGCCCCTCAAATTAAGTCCGGCGAGGTGATTCCGGGGCAACTAGAGGAAGAAACAGCCCTGAATTTAATGATGAGTAATCCCCTATTGATTCGGCGTCCGTTGATGCAAGTGGGCGATCGCCGGATGGTTGGGTTTGATACGGCTCAAGTTGCGGCTTGGATTGGGCTAGAGGTCGTAGAAGAGTCTCAGCAGGCCTTAATGGATCAAGATTTACAAACCTGCCCCAAGAGTAACCCACTCTAGCCGACCATTAAGATGAGACGCAGCGGATCGAACCGCACATACCAGGGAAAAGGGTAATCCTTGAGGGTCTGCCACTTTTCTTTGAAAACTTCGGCTTGGACGTGGTAGTCGCGCCCGTCGGTGGGTGTGGCGTTGAGCTTGAGAAACAGAGTCATGCGATGGGGCGTTTCGCTCGCTAGAGCTAGCCAGCAGGGAAACGTATTATTCAAACCCGGATCGTGGGGGGTTAGCGCGATCTGATGGGCCCGAATTCCCACATCGGCTAACCCATTCGGAACCGCTTCCACCGCTTGCAGAGTAACGCCCCAATCTGTTGCTTCAAGGGCGTTAGTACCCACCGCGACTGCGCGAGAAAAGTTTTTGCATCCCGTCAGTTGAGCCACTCGAACCGTTTGGGGATGCTCAAAAATCCGGTGTTTGGAGTCAAAGGCGATCGCCCTTCCTCCAGACATCACCATTAATTTCTCGCAGACGCGGTAAGCCTCCTCTAAATTATGGGTGACAAATAACGCCACCCCCGAATAGGTAGATAAGATTTCAATCAGTTGGCGTTCAACCTGGCTGCGGAGGTAGGTATCGAGTGCAGAAAAGGGTTCATCGAGTAAGAGAACTTCCGGTTCGGTGGCTAAAGCCCTGGCTAATGCCACCCTTTGCTGTTGTCCCCCGGAGAGTTGATGGGGATAGCGATCGCTTAAGCCTTGCAACTTCAACCCAGTCAACAGTTGGCGAACTTTTTGCGATCGCAAAGGTTTAGGTAAATGCTGCAAACCAAACGCAATATTGTGAGCCACACTCATATGAGGAAAGAGTGCATAATTTTGGAACACTAAACTCACTTTGCGTTGATGGGCGGGAAGATTAATCTGCTTTTTGGCATCAAACAAGGTTTGACCGTTTAAGATAATGCGTCCCCGCGTCGGCGTTTCAACTCCAGCAATACACCGAAGCGTCATGCTTTTGCCCGATCCGGAACCCCCCAACAAGCCCAGCGTTTCCTGGCAAGCCGTAAAAGCCGTATTGAGTGTAAAGTTTGGCAACTGCTTTTCAATATCCACCAGCAAGCCTTGCCCAGAATCCGCTAATTCAGGTTTCACCAGCGGTACAACCTGGGGAGATTTGCCTCTTTGTCCCCCACCATTGACAGGCTCATAGGCTTCAACCGCCCCAGGAGAACTATTTTGAATCTTGCGCTCGTAGTGCTTTTGCCAGAGGTTAACGGCAATGATGCCCGATAAGGAGGTAATCATGATAACCGAAGTCCATAACCAAGCCTCGTTCATGGCCCCTGCCTCTACCGCAAAATAGATCGCCATTGGCATCGTTTGGGTTTGGCCTGGAATATTCCCGGCAAGCATCAGCGTTGCCCCAAATTCCCCCAAAGCTCGCGCAAACGCTAGCGTCGTTCCCGCGAGAATACCGGGGACAGACAGCGGTAGGAGTACGCGCCAAAAAATGCGTCCCCTCGATGCGCCTAGGGTTTGGGCAACTTGCAGCAGGCGGCTATCAACCTGTTCAAATGCGCCCAAGGCCGTTTTATACATTAAAGGAAAGGCGACAACAGTGGCGGCGATCGCGGCAGCATACCAAGTAAAGATAATGGTGAAATCAAACTGAGCGGTTAACTGACCCAACGGGCCGTTTTTGCCAAACAACAGGAGCAGCAAAAAGCCAACTACGGTCGGAGGCAAAATTAACGGAGCCACCAAAATTCCCTCAATGACGGACTTCCAGCGCCCCCGATAACCTAACATCCAGTACGCTGTGGCCAGTCCAGTAAAAAATGTCGCAATCGTCGCAAGTCCTGCGGTTTTAAGCGAGATCCACAAGGGGGAGAGATCGGCAGTCATAGGAAAATGTAGGGGAAAAATTGGATCTATTGAGCAACGCCAAAACCATAGCGTCTGAATGTTGCTTGAGCTTGGCTGCTGGTCAAAAATTGCGCGTAGGTACGAGCCGCTTGTGGATTGCGACTCGCTGCAATGATGGCCATTGGGTAGACAATTGGAGCGTGCAAATGACTGGGGGCTGTTGCCACCTGTCTGACTGAGTTGGAAATTCTGGCATCGGTTGCGTATACTATCCCCGCATCGGCGTTGCCGCTTTCAACAGTTCCTAGGACGTTACGCACGGAGTTGCCGAAAACAAACTTAGGCCGCAACTGCTCTAGAATCCCCAGGTTGGTAAACACCTGTTCGGCGTACTGTCCCGCCGGGACGCTACGGGGTTCGCCGACGGAAATTCTCCGGACGTTAGCCTGGGTTAGTTGACGAAAGCCCGTTATTCCCAGGGTAGAGTTGCGAGGCACCACTAGCACGAGGCTGTTGGCGACCAGGTTGCGACGGGTATTGCTGACAATCAGGTTGCGATTTTGCAAGGCGTCCATTTGA
Source organism: Desertifilum tharense IPPAS B-1220 (assembly GCF_001746915.1). Classification (NCBI taxonomy): domain Bacteria; kingdom Bacillati; phylum Cyanobacteriota; class Cyanophyceae; order Desertifilales; family Desertifilaceae; genus Desertifilum; species Desertifilum tharense. Next base: position 9,461 of record NZ_MJGC01000087.1, on the reverse strand, counting down.
CGGCTGGCTGCCGAGATGAAGAGGTCAACGGGTGCGCCTTGCTCAATTTGCTGCTGAAGCGGGCCGGAGGCGGCAAAGTTGTAGTTAACGGTAATTCCTGGATTGGCGCTCTCGAAGATGGGGTCGAGTTCCTGGAGGGCATCCTGCAAGCTGGCTGCGGCGGCAATTAAAAGGGTTGTAGATTGCGCGTTTGCAGGGGTAGGGGAGATGCTTCTCAAGGCGATCGCTAGCAGCAGGGTTGCCAGAAATCCGCTCAACAGGGTGAAAAAGCGTTTGCGTTTCATAGGAGGGCTTTGGGAAGAATCGAGGCGGCTGGTTAACTCCAAGCTATCCAGCGACCGCCCAATTTTATCAACCCTTACCAACTTATTTGGTATCCTACGATGCGAACAGAGGAAGGGCGATCGCGCTCCCTCTGCTGTCCTCAAGATTGGCAGGCAATTAACGAATTAATGGTATCGAGCAATTGCTGATTGGACGTGCGAGATTTTACCAACACCGCCGCCACTTGATGGGTCGTTTCTTGATTGACCTCTTTGGCGGAGAAGATTAAAACTGGGATGGGACAGGCCAGTTCGTTGAGATAGGGTAACAACTCTAAGCCGGAACCATCCGGCAAACTTAAATCGAGAATCACCAGAGCGTAATCGTTTTGCGCGAGTTTTTGTCTGGCTTCTTGCAAGTTGACCGCCTTATCTAACTCTGCTGAATCTTGAACGATCGCCACAATCACGCGGGTTAGGTCTAAATCATCTTCAACGTGTAAAATCTGCGGTTTATTGACGGCTTGACGGGTTACGGCTTGGCGAATTGCCGTTGCGAGTAGGTCTCGATCGATCGGTTTGTTTAACCAATCCACAATCGCAAAACCAAACCCCTGAAGCTGTTCGCGTCCCTGTTGAGCCGTTGCAGACACTACAATCAACGGCAGCGATCGCGTTTGTTCTTGTTCGCGCAGTTCGCGAATTAAAGAAATCCCGCTTTGACCGGGTAAAGAGAGGTCGATCGTCATCGCGGCATAAGGCTTTTGGGCGAGTAAGGTCTTCGCTTCCGCCGCATTATAGGCAATATCGGTGCTAAACCCATCTTGCTGCAACATCATGCCCAGCAGTTGAGCAATATCTGGGTCATCTTCACAAATCAGGATGGGTTGATTCTTGAGTTGAGACTGTTTCAGACGCTTGCGAAGTTCTTCCGGCGTATTGCTGGCTAAAGATTGGGTTGCAGCCACCGGAGTTAGGGCATATTCGGGTAAATCGACATAGAAAGTGGTGCCAACATTCTCTTGGGTGTCAAAGTTGATATAACCATTTAAACGTTCGACGATCGCCTTACAAATGCTCAGACCTAAACCCGTTCCGGTTTGGCGTCGGGTGTCGGAAGTATCGGCTTGGGCAAACTTTTGGAAGATTTGCGAGCGAAAACTTTCCGGAATTCCCGGTCCGCGATCGCAAACTGAAATCCGCACATATTGTAAGGGAGTCGCAACGCATTGAATGCTGGAATGTCCTGAATCTGAGGCTTCAGACTGGAGCCATTGGGGATAAACGCGCTCAATTTTGACGATCGCAGTGGAATTTTCTGGGGAAAACTTAGCCGCATTCGAGAGTAAATTGGTTAATACTTGCATCAGGCGATCGCGATCCACATTCACCCGCGCCTGGTCAACCTCCGATTCCAGCACAAACTTAACGCCGAATTGCTCTGCATAAGTTCGGTTAGAAACGATCGTCTGTTCCACTAATGGCACCAAGTCCATCAGGATACAGTGGAAATTCATTTTCCCCGATTCAATCTTCTCAATGTCCAAAATGTCATTGATCAACAGAATTAACCGTTCGCTATTTTTATAGGCAATATCCACCATTGCTTGCGCCTCTGGGGGAATGGCTCCCACCACTCCCCCGGTAATTAAGCTCAACGCCCCCCGCACTGAAGTTAAAGGCGTTCGCAATTCATGACTGACAATAGAGACAAACTCGTTTTTGAGACGTTCCACCTTTTTGCGTTCGGTGATATCGCGAACGATGACTAAGACTTCCTGGAGGCCATCTACAACCACTCGCGCTTCGTAGTTGCACAGATTGCCATAGAGACATAATTCGTACTCAAAAATTTGAATTTCGCCCGTTTGCAGCGCTTGAGCGGCTTTTTCTAGGTATTTTTGGGCAACTTCTACAGGAAAAACCTCTTCAATCGGTTGAGCCAGGGATTCTGAGGCGTTGTGGCGATTTTTCTCTGCTTTGACATCCACCAACCGGCGATTTTCTTCGAGGCGGAAAATCAGATCGGGAATGGCATTAATCAAAGCGCGGTTTTTGATCTCGCTGTGGCGCAAAGCTTGGCTTTGGCGTTCCAATTCCTCGGCTCGCTTGCGTTCGGTGATATCGCGCTGCACTCCGATAAAGTGGGTAAGATTTCCCCCTTCGTCTCGCACGGGGGCAATTCGCAACTCGTTCCAAAATAACGAACCATCTCGGCGATAGTTGCGGAGGGTCAAACAGCACTCTTGTCCAGTCCGCACGGCGTTTCGCAGTTGTTCGAGTTCGGGTTGCTGTTTATCTTCACCTTGCAAAAAGCGGCAATTTAGCCCAATAATTTCGGAGGCGGTGTAGCCTGTGATGTTTTCAAAGCCGGGATTGACATAAATGAGCGGACAATCGGGCGCGTTAGCGTCGCTAATCACAATTCCATCAGGGCTAGCGGCGATCGCTCTTTCGAGTAAATGGAGCCGATTTTCGATGTGTTTGGCCCAAGGAGTGCGGTCAATTTGGCGCTTGACAATAATCCCGCCGATGTCTCCAGTTTCGGCAATCCACGGTTGCGATTCCCATTCGATGGTTGTGCCGTCTGGGGTTAATTCTTCTGTCCAAATTTCTGAGGTTCCTGCTAAACTCCGCTCTAGGTAGTCTGGGTTGAGCGCAATTCCTTGGGGGCAACATTCCCGGTGCGATCGCCCTACCCAATGGTCTGTCTCTATCCCCAGTTCGTCCAGCCAGCGACGACTGGCCAACAGGTAGCGCATTTGACAATCGAACAGGGCCACGGCCGCTGGCATTGATTCTAAAAAAGACTCGAATCGTTGTAGATTTTTCATCACCCTTGTTGCCAGATTAAGCGAGGAATGCTTCCGATTGATATTTTAATCTGAATCATTCGGTTCAATCCGAGGGCTTCAGGTCGCGTGAAACTTTTCTTTAAATCCGCAAATCCCCTTAAGGGGGATTCGACTACAGACCCTACAATTTATACTCAGATATCGCAGGCTGTTTGAGGAGAGATTGATTGAAGTTTGGGTTAGCACTTTAATGGGTTTGAGGGATCTGCAACAATCAAACCTGTGGAATGGCGTCAAGGGAAGAAAGATGAGAGGCTTTGACTCTCAAATTTAAAGTTCAACCGCTATATTGAATACTTAGGGGAGCGTAAGTGGCAGTTGTAGAGATGGAAGAACTCTTAACGGAAAAATTTATTCTGATTGCAGAAAACAACCCAGAGGGGGCGCGTTTAATTCAAGAGGCATTAAATCAGAATTCAATGCCGTATCAGATTTTGGCGATCGCTAACGGTCAAGAACTCTGTGATTTTTTGCACCGTCGAGGACAGTATAGCGATGCTCCCCGCCCGGATCTGATTTTATTGGATCTAAACTTACCTGACAAAGATGGGAAAACGATTCTAACAGAAATTAAGGCTGACCCTCAGTTGAAGCGGATTCCCATTATTGTCTTCAGCTTTTCCGATCGCGCTGAAGATATCTTGCAATCCTATACCCTCCAGGGAAATTGCTACGTCCTGAAATCCTGGGACGCCCAACATTTGTTTCAAGTTATTAAACGAATTGAAGATTTTTGGTTAAAGATTGTAACGTTACCAATCGAGTAATTACAAAGTTGATAAAATCTCAACATTTTAGCCGACCAAAATAGAGGGAACCCTAGAAGATCGGTAAAATCTTCTGTTTTATTTAAGAATCTATTTTGGAGTAGCTTCGAGCATCCAAGCTATACTACGAATAATCAGAGAACTCAAACAATATTGATGCGTTCGGGCAATTGCAATTGGCAAAAACTTCAGTTCGTTAGTCAATAAAGGGTCTTGAAGGTAAGCAAAAATTAGCTCGAAAATAGGGTCAAAGTGAGAAAAAATTGACCGCCAAAAATTGACTTCCAGCTTACCCAATCGGTATTTTTTTACAGCACTTATAGGGAGGGTCGATCGTGGTAGACGCAAACCTAGACATCCAAGATTTGAATTTAACGCGCCTCAAACAGCCATCTATTCATTTACTAACCCAAGTTCAACCGCATGGGGTTTTGCTCGTTTTACAAGAACCCGATTTAACCGTATTGCAAGCTAGCCAAAATACGGCAACAGCCTTTGGCATTTCTGCGGCTCAAATTATTACTCAGACCTTAGATAGCATCCTGGATTCCTACCAAGTCGATCGCTTCCGCGAAGCTTTAGCCGCTGACAACCTCGAAATCATCAACCCGACCAAAGTTTGGGTAAGGCATAAAAACGACGATTACCGCGTCTTTGATGCCATCTTTCATCGCAGCGCCGATGGCTTTTTAGTCTTAGAACTAGAACCCGCCTTAACCCACGAAAGCATTCCCTTCCTCAGCTTTTATCATCTCGCCAGAGCTTCCATCAACCAACTCGAAGCCACCTCCAACCTGCAAGACTTTTGCCAAGTGATCGTCCAAGAAGTCCGCAACGTCACCGGATTCGACCGCGTAATGCTGTACAAATTCGACGATGACGGACATGGCGAAGTTTTGGCAGAAGATAAACTCGACGAGATGGAATCTTATCTCGGCTTGCACTATCCCGAATCCGACATTCCGCAACCCGCCCGGAAGATGTTTCTCTCCAACTGGATTCGCGTAATTCCCGATGCCAAAGCCGAAGCCGTTCCCCTCTATCCGGCCCAAAATCCCATCACCCAGCAACCCGTTGATTTAACACTTTCCATCCTCCGCAGCGCCTATCCCTGCCATTTAGAGTATTTGCATAACATGGGCGTGGGTTCTTCATTGACGATCTCATTAATGAAAGATCAGCAACTGTGGGGACTGATTGCTTGTCACCATCGCACCCCCAAATACATCCCCTACGAACTGCGGAAAGCCTGCGAATTTTTGGGACGAGTGATCTTTGCAGAAATTTCCACCCGCGAAGAAGAAGCCGATCATAACTATCGCCTGAAGCTGGCGAACGTGCAATCAGCCTTGATCGAGCAAATGTCCGAGGATGAAAACTTTATTGATGGCTTAGTTCAACACGAACCTAACCTACTCGATTTAGCCAATGCCAAAGGGGCGGCGATTTGTTTTGGCGGACGCTGGACGACATTAGGACAAACCCCCTCAGAAGAAGAACTCAACTATTTAGCCCAATGGTTGGGTAAAACCGTTGATTCCGAAATTTTCTATACCGATTCTCTGCCCCTCATTTACTCGGATGCCGAACGGTTTAAAGACGTGGCTAGCGGACTGTTAGCGATTCCCATTTCCAAGCGGAGTTACGTGTTGTGGTTCCGTCCGGAAGTGATTCAAACCGTGAATTGGGGGGGCGATCCGCATCACGCTTACGAACTCAAAGAATCGGGGAACGATTTGCGCCTGTGTCCTCGCAAGTCCTTTGAGTTGTGGAAAGAAACCGTTCGCCTCAAGTCTTTACCCTGGAAGCCGGTTGAAATTAAGGCAACCCTGGAATTAAGGAAAGCCATTGTCAACATTGTTTTGCGACAAGCGGAAGAATTGGCTATTTTGGCCCAAGATTTAGAACGGTCTAACGCCGAGTTAAAGAAATTTGCCTACGTCGCTTCCCACGATTTGCAAGAACCCCTCAACCAAGTGGCGAATTACGTGCAGTTGCTAGAAATGCGCTACCACAGCCAATTGGATAACGACGCTACCGAATTTATTGATTTTGCGGTAGAAGGCGTCAGTTTAATGCAAACGCTGATTGATGACGTGCTGGCCTACTCTAAGGTAGACTTGCAGGGCATTGATTGGGAATTGACGACGGTGGGCGATGCTTTAAAGCGGGCTTTAAATAACTTGCGCGGCCGTATTGGCGAAACCGAGGCGGAGATTACCTTCGACCCGATGCCAACGATTGTGGCCGATGGAACTCAATTGATGCAATTGTTCCAGAACTTAGTGGGCAACGCCATTAAGTTTAAGCAAAAAGACCAAGCGCCCAAAGTCCATATTGGCGTGCAACGTCAAGAGGAAGCGTGGCTATTTTCCGTTAAGGATAATGGCATTGGTTTCGATCCGCAGTTTAGCGATCGCATTTTCGTCATTTTCCAACGCCTGCACACCCGCGATGAATATCCTGGTTCTGGAATGGGACTGGCAATTTGTAAAAAGATTGTTGAGTGTCACCGAGGACGAATCTGGGTGGAATCAGAATTAGGTCAAGGGTCAACCTTCTATTTCACCATTCCTGTAGGAGGACGCGATCGCAATCATGTCAGTGGACGCAAGAAAAACTATCTTTTTGGTGGAAGATAACCGGGGCGATATCCGGTTAATCCAAGAAGCCCTCAAAAGTACGACAACGGAATATGAAGTGATCGTCGCCCGCGACGGGATGGAAGCGATGGCTTATCTTCGCAAAGATGGAGAATATGCAGAAGCGATCCGCCCTGACTTGATTTTGCTCGATCTCAATCTCCCCAAAAAAGATGGGCGAGAAGTCCTCGCAGAAATTAAATCAGACCCATCCCTCAAACATATTCCCGTTGTCGTTCTCACCACCTCTCGCAACGAGGAGGATATTTCCAAAAGCTACGATTTACACGTCAACTGCTACATCTCCAAATCGCGGAATTTAACTCAACTGTTCAGAATTGTCCGGGGGATTGAGGAATTTTGGTTAGAAACGGCAGTCCTGCCACCGAAAAGCCCGTAAGTCGGATTGATATCAATCTACTGCTGGTCGAGGATAATGTCGCAGAAGCTCGTTTACTGCAAGAATTTCTGCTCATGACTTTTCTCAACCGCTTTCACCTAGTTCATGTCAAGCGGTTGGGAGAAGCCTTAATCCAACTCGGTGAGAAACTGCCCCCCAGTGGCAAGAATCGCGAATCAACTGCCCCGCGCAACCATGCGTTTGACATTATTCTCCTCGACTTAACCCTGCCCGACAGTACGGGATTAGCCTCTTTAGACTTACTTATCGACCGCGTTCCCAGCTTACCTATCGTCGTATTGACCAATACTAACGACGATGAACTCGCCGTCGAAGCGGTTCGACATGGGGCGCAAGATTATCTCGTCAAGCGCCATCTTAATCAAGAGATTTTAGCGCGATCGCTCCGCTATGCCATCGAACGCAAACAAGCGGCCGTCGCCTTACGGGAAGCCAACGAAATTCTTGAACTGCGCGTGCAAGAACGCACCGCCGAACTTGAAACCACCAACCAACTGTTAAAACAGGAAATTGAATGGCGACAGCGGATTCAACAACGCCTAGAACTGGCACAAAAGGCCGCCAAAATTGGCACCTTTGAATGGAATATTCAATCCAATCAATTTACCTGGACAGTCGAACTCGAAGCCCTCTATGGCTTCAAACCCGGTAGTTTTGATTCTCAATACGAGCAATGGATTCAAACCCTACATTCTGAGGATCGTCCCAAAGTTGAACAAGAACTGGCCCAAGCCGTACTAGACGGTCAAGGTCTTGATACCGAGTTTCGCATTATTGATGGACATGGCGAAACCCGATGGATAGCCGTTAAAAGCAGCCTGTTTCGCGACGACTATGGCAACCCGCTACAAATGACAGGCATCCACATGGATATTACCGAGAAAAAGCAACTAGAAGCCCAATTTCTCCGGGCGCAACGCTTAGAAAGTCTCGGTACCTTAGCCAGCGGCATTGCTCACGACCTCAATAACATTCTCACCCCCATCCTCACAGGCGTCCAACTCCTGCAACTCAAATTTCCCTACCTGAACGATCAAACCCAGCAGATGTTGAAAATGCTGGAAACTAGCGCCCAACGGGGGGCGCAGCTTATCCGGCAAATCCTGTCTTTTGCCCGCAGTGTCGAAGGAAAGCGGGTTTCTCTTCAAATTCATCACCTGCTGATTGAGATTGAAACCATTATTCAGCAGACGCTTCCCAAGTCTATTGAAATTCAAATTGATAGTGCTGCCGACTTGTGGACAGTATCGGGCGATGCGACTCAATTGCATCAGGTGTTGATGAATCTCTGCGTTAACGCCCGCGATGCTATGCCCAATGGCGGAACGTTAAGCATGACGGCCCGCAACCTAATCCTAGATGAATCCTCCGCCCGCAAGCACCTTGATGCTAAAGTGGGGCCTTATGTCCGGGTGACGATATCGGATACGGGGATAGGCATTCCCCAAGAAATCCAAGAACGGATTTTCGATCCCTTCTTCACCACCAAAGAAGTTGGGAAAGGCACTGGGTTAGGACTTTCAGCCGTGTTGGGCATTATTAAAAGTCATGGCGGCTTTGTGGATGTGCAAAGCGAAGTGAACCAAGGCAGTCAGTTTCACCTTTACTTACCAGCCAGTCAATCGGCGGCGATTCCCCCTGCTGATGAGTTAGAACCTTTATTAGGACAGCAAGAGTTGATTTTGGTGGTGGATGATGAAGCGATGATTTGCGAAACCACCAAAACAATCTTAGAAGCGTATAACTATCAAGTCTTAACAGCCAATGATGGGGTAGAAGCGATCGCGCTTTATGCCGAACATCAAGAGGAGATCTACTGCGTCTTAATGGATATCATGATGCCCTTGATGGATGGCCCTAGCATTCTACCGCTATTGCGCCGCCTCAATCCAGACGTGTATGCGATCGCCATGAGCGGCCTCAACTCCAAAGAAGCCGTCAAGCAACTCCAGCAACTCGGCTTCCAGGACTTTCTCCCCAAGCCCTTCTCCACCCAAGACCTGTTACAAGCCTTACACCAAAAAGCAGAAACCCAACGTTTCTAACCTTAAAAATAACTTTCCCCCATCCCATAACAGGATGAGGGATAACCAGCCAATTATAGACCGAGTTGATTTCCGCGCTTGTATTGAAGATAAGCCGCCACAAACAAACCTGCGATCGTCACCGGGATTAAACCTAGAACAATACCAGAAATCAGGGGTTCTACCATGATGTTTAGCCTAACCAAGGGTTGAATTACTGTTTCTAATAGTAACGTAGCAGTGACATCGCTTCCCCCAGAACTTGGGATGGGGGGATGGGGGGATGGGGAGATGGGGGGATGGGGAGATGGGGGGAAGTGAGTGCTGAGTGCTGTTGCGTTAGCTTCTGCCTATGCTGAGTTGATAACTATCAAGCTTTCCTCTGTCTTCTACCCCAACCCCTAACTCCCAACTCCCAATTCTCTTCTACCCCAACCCCCAACTCCCAACTCCCAACTCCCCTCTTCCCCAACCCCTAACTCCTAACTC